>CACCPR010000007.1 GCA_902548045.1 uncultured Pelagibacteraceae bacterium | reverse complement strand
TGCAGCCACCTGAACTTTTTCTTTATTTATATTTAATTCATCAGAAAGTAAGCCAGCTAAGTTTCTTATTCTTTGAGTTTTGTCAAAAATGGTACCTATTTTTTCGTAAAAGGTAATTTTTTTAAGATTAGCTATTTGTTTTATGAGGTTTTTAGATCTATCTTTTTCCCAAAAAAATTTAGCATCTGAAAGTCGTGCATCTACAACTCTTTTATTTCCTTCTGAAATAAGTTTTTTCTCATCTTTCTTGTTAGCAACAACAAAAAAATAATTTGTTAGTCTGTCTTGGTTATCAAATATAGGAAAGTATCTTTGGTGCTTTTCAAGTGTAGAAATAATTATTTCTTCAGGAATTTTTAAATACCCCTTATCAAAATAAACTAATAATACATTAGGATCTTCTACAATATTCACAACTTCCTCTAAAAGACGATGGTTATATTGTTCTTTAAAGTTTTTTGATTTTGAAACTGAATTAAATTTTTTTAATATTATTTTTTGTCTCTCGTTTTGATCTATGACAATTTTATTACTTTGAAGAAGTGAAAAATATTCTTTAAAATTTTTAATTTTTTTGGATTTTTTAATTAAATCTTGCTCAATAATAATATTGTCTGTTGACTCTAAATGCTGATACTTAAAAGTTAATTTTTTACCATTAAATATAGAAAATATTGATCTAAGTGGTCTGCCCCACATCAGATTGTTTGATGACCATTTCATAGATTTTTTCCAACTAATCGAAGATATGGCTTTTGGTAAAATACTGGTCAACAAATTCTCTACTAATATATTTTTCTCTGCAGTTTTTATAAAGAAAAATTCGCCCTTTTCTGTCTCTTTTTTAAATAGTTCTTTTTCGGAAACATTACGAGACTTAGTAAAACCTTGAAGAATGCTTTCTGGAACTCCTACCTTAGGTCCTTTAATTTCTTTTGATTTAATTTTGATCTTTTCAGGGATGCCTTTTATGTAAATACTTAATCTGGTCGGGCTTGAATATTCCAAACAATTCTTATACTGAATTCCTTCTTCTTTAAAAGAGTTTTCAAGTTGCCGTTTAAGTTGCGTTCTTGCATTAATTTGAAGTTGAGGAGGTATTTCTTCGCTATAAAGTTCAAGCAAAAATTCAGACATAATTTATTAAATTTGTGTACTTAACCAAAGTGCTCCACATCCTTTTGCGAGTTCTCTTATTCTATTAATGTATCCAGTTCTTTCTGCTACACCAATTACTCCTCTAGCATCAAGTAAATTAAATATATGACTTGCTTTTAAGCATTGATCATATGCAGGTAAAGAAAGTTTGTTATCTATTAAAGATTTGCATTCAATTTCTGTTGATTCGAAATTTTTCAATAAAGTTTCGGTATTGGCAAATTCAAAATTATATGCAGAAAATTCTTTTTCTGCTTGGAAAAATACATCTCTATATTTTACTCCTTCATTATTCCAATCAAGATCAAATACATTTTTTTTTCCTTGAACAAACATACACAATCTTTCCAAACCATAGGTCATTTCAACAGGAATAGGATTGCATTCTAATCCTGTCATCTGTTGAAAATAAGTAAATTGTGTTATCTCCATACCATCACACCAAACTTCCCAGCCTAATCCTGCGGCACCAAGTGTTGGGCTTTCCCAGTCATCTTCGACAAAACGTATATCATGACTTTTAACGTCAATACCAATTGCAGATAAACTTTTTAAATAAGTTTGCTTAATATTATCAGGCGAAGGTTTAATTATAACTTGAAACTGATAATAATGTTGTAATCGATTAGGATTTTTTCCGTACCTTCCATCTGTTGGTCTTCTTGAAGGTTGAACATAAGCTGCTTTCCAAGGTTTTGGGCCTAAAGACCTTAAAGTTGTAGCGGGGTGAAAAGTTCCTGCTCCTACTTCTAAATCGTAAGGCTGCAAAATTACGCATCCATATTTCCCCCAAAATTTTTGCAAATTTATTATGATCTCTTGAAAAGATAAAGATTTTAATTTTTTTTTAGTTGGCATCTATAAACCAAATCTTTGCCACATCGATTTTTCTTCTAAATTATTTATTATTTTTTCAAAAGGATCAGAGATTGATGAAGAAAGTTTTTTTGCTAAAAAACCTTTTCGTTTTTCAAAGTTTTTAATTACAACTTTATCTCCAAATTTTTCTTTTAGAACTTGATCTGCATTCCCAATACCGTCAATTAAGCCCAGTCTTAAAGCTGATTTGCCTGTCCAAAATTCTCCTGTAAAAATATTATTTTTTTCTGGATCTTTTAATTTTGATCCTCGACTGGTCTCAACAACTTTAATAAAATCAGCATGTAATTCTAATTGAATATTTTTCAATCTTTTTACATCTTCTTCTTTTTCTTCTACAAAAGGATCTAGGGTACTTTTATTTTTTCCTGCGGTATACACTCTTCTCTGAACTCCAATCTTTTGAATTAAATCTTTAAAACCAAATGAAGCCGATATAACACCAATGGAACCGATTATTGAACTTGAATTAGCAAATATTTCGTCTCCTGCACATGCAATGAAATATCCTCCGGAAGCAGCAACATCTTCAGCAAAAATTAAAACTTTTATTTTTTTTTTATCAGCAAGTTCCCTTATATAACTATAAATTAAATGTGATTGAACGGGCGATCCCCCTGGAGAATTTATTGAAATAGCCACGTGAGAAATCTTTTTTACTGAAAAAGCTTTTTTTAGGATGTCCCTTTGATTGGCTAATTCCATACCTTGTTTAAAACGACCAGCAGAGCCAATAATGCCGGTTAATCTCACATGAGGTACAACCTTTTTTTTTTTGAAAATAGAAAACATATTTTTTTGATCGTTGTAATTATTCTTATAACAGTAATAATTTAAATTTTAATTATTTTATTACGCTACTTCTAGTTGAATTATGGGTGCGTCACCACGGTTTGAATTAAAAATTTATTATTAAGAAAATCAACTATAATTGAATTGATGGGTTCAGTTATACCACTAAAAAAATCTGCAAATTCCGCCTACTTAGAGCTTAAAAACCTTGTGGGAACTAAACTAGAAAAGGTTGAAAATTTAGTACGACTAAAACTTAAAAGCGATGTGAACCTGATTGAAAAAATGTCTGAACACCATCTTAGGTCTGGAGGTAAAAGACTAAGAGCACTTCTGACTTTAGGATCCTCTAAATTATCTGGTTATGAACTTGGAGATCGAGATATTAATTTAGCTGCGTGTGTCGAGCTTATTCATTCAGCTACATTATTACATGATGATGTAATTGATGAAAGTTCTTTGCGAAGAGGTGTTAAAACCACTAATTCTATTTGGGGAAATCAATCTTCTATTTTAGTAGGAGACTATCTTTTAAGCAGATGTTTCGAGATTATGGTTGAAGATGGAGATTTAGAAATTCTAAAGTTACTATCATCTACTTCAGCTAAAATTGCACAAGGTGAAGTCTTACAACTTCAACATAAAGGAGAAGCCGATCTCCTAGAGGATACATATATTGATATTATTAATTTAAAAACGGCTTCACTTTTTTCAGCTGCAACAAAAACGGGGGCATGTCTTGCAAAAGTTAATGCCAAAGAGAAAAAAGCTTTAGAGTCTTATGGAAAAAATCTTGGTCTTGCATTTCAGATAGCAGACGATGCTTTAGATTATTTTGGAAAAGATAAATTTTTTGGAAAAGAAATTGGTAAAGATTTTTTTGAAGGAAAAGTCACTCTTCCATTAATCATTGTATTTCAAAAAGGCAATGCTGAAGAAAGAAATTTTTTATCTGAAATTTTAAAAAAAGATAAAAGAAATGAAGATGATTTTAGTGAAACTTTAGCTTTGATAAATAAATATAAATCAATTGAGGCAAGTTTAAAAAGAGCAGAATATTTTGTCAATGTTTCTTATGACTCTTTAGGTATTTTTCCTGATAATGAGGAAAAAAGAATTTTACAAAATTTAACTAGCTTTAGTCTTAATAGATCTTTTTAAGGATAAAGAAGTTCTTTAATCCACTTGTCATTAACTTTTTTATAATTTAGTCTTTCATGAATTCTTCCTTCCCCGTCTAACCAAAATTCAATTTGTTTTGGCATCAATCTCCATCCAGACCAATGAGGTGGTCTTGGAACAGTATTTTGATCTGAATATTGTTTTTCAAATTTTTTTATTTTTTCTAAAAAAGTTTCTCTCCTATCTAACACTTGAGATTGGGAAGAGGCCCACGCACCAATCTTATTTTTATAAGGTCTTGAATTGTAATAATCATCTGCTTCCTTAGAAGTTACTTCTTCAACTTTTCCTAATATTCTTACCTGCCTTCTTAAACTTTTCCAGTGAAAACAAATCGAAGCTTTCTGATTAGTTTTTAATTCACTTCCTTTTTTGCTATTAAAATTTGTGTAAAAAACAAAACCCTTATCGCTTAATCCTTTCAATAAAACCATTCTTACATTAGGTTGGTTATTTTTATCCGCTGTAGCTACTGCAAATGCATTTGGATCATTTATTTCGCTTTTCTCGGCTTCCGAAAACCAGTTTTTGAATAAATCGATAGGATTTTCTATATCTTCGAAACAACTATCTATTCCAAGTGTATTTTTGCCATTTTTTTGATTCATAATTTCTATAAAATAATTTATACATTAAATAACTATGTCTTTTAATACTTTTGGAAAAATATTTAGATTTACTACATGGGGTGAGTCCCACGGGCCTGCAATAGGCTGCGTTATCGATGGTTGTCCACCAAATGTGCCTATTTCTGAAAAGGATATCCAAAAAGATATGGATAGAAGAAGACCAGGGCAATCTAAATTTACTACCCAAAGAAAAGAGTCGGATAAGGTAATTATACTGTCTGGTGTTTTTGAAGGAAGAACAACTGGCACCCCAATATCTATCATAATCTATAATGAGGATAAAAGATCAAGAGATTATGAAACCATAAAAAATAAGTTCCGACCAGGTCATGCAGATTTTACATATTTTAAAAAATATGGAATAAGAGACTTTAGAGGAGGAGGCAGACAATCGGCGAGAGAAACTGCTTGTAGAGTAGCTGCTGGAGCTGTTGCAAAAATTATATTAAAAAAGATTATAGGATTAAAATTTAATATTGTAGGAGCTGTTACTCAATTGGGTTTAATGTCTTGTGATAAACAAAATTGGAAAGACTCAGAAATTAGAAAAAATCCTTTTTTCTGTCCGGATAAAAAATCTGTAAAACTCTGGGAAAAATATCTTTTGGCAGTAAGAAAAGCTGGTTCATCTTGTGGAGCAATAATTGAATTAAGAGCATCAGGAGTTCCTGTAGGTTTGGGAGCGCCAATTTATTCAAAATTGGATACTGATATTGCTGCTGCTCTCATGAGTATAAACGCAGTTAAAGGAGTAAATATAGGATCGGGAATGAATGCAGCTTTTTTAAGTGGTGAAGAAAATTCTGATGAAATAAATAAGAAGTCGGGAAAAGTTAGGTTTAAAACAAATCACGCCGGAGGAATTCTGGGTGGAATTTCTTCAGGACAAAATATTGTTGCATCTTTCGCAGTTAAACCTACTTCCTCTATTTTAACTAGTAGACAAACTATTGATAAAAAAGGTAAGAATACTAAAATTTCAGTCAAAGGAAGACATGATCCTTGTGTGGGAATCAGAGCGGTCCCAATAGGAGAAGCTATGTTAAGTTGTGTGATTCTTGATCATTTACTAATGCATAGAGCTCAATGCGGTTAGTAAGATATTTTATTTTTGTTGTTAGCCAAGATAATATTTGAGTTTAAAGTCTCCTCAATTTTATTTACTATTGATGAGCTATCTAGCCCAGCCATTTCATACATTTTATCTGGTGTATCTTGATCGATGAATATGTCTGGTAAAATCATAGATCTAAATTTTAATCCTCTATCAAAGACGCCTCTGTCTGATAAAAATTGCATTACGTGAGAACCGAAGCCCCCTATAGAACCTTCTTCAATAGAAACTAAAACTTCATGATTATTAGCAACTTCCATAATTAATTTTTCATCCAAAGGCTTAGCAAATCTTGCATCAATAATTGTTAAGTCAATACCTTTTTTAAGGAGAATTTCTGAGGCTTTTTTGCATTCTTCTAATCTAGTCCCAAAATTTAATATAGCAGCTTTTTTACCTTCTTTTATAATTCTACCTTTGCCAATTTGTAAAACCTCATTTATTGATGGTATTTTAACTCCTAGACCATTTCCTCTAGGATATCTAAATGCTGAAGGGCGATCATTAATATTCACTGATGTGTTTATCATTTTAACTAATTCTGACTCATCGCTTGCTGCCATGACAACAAAATTAGGCAGCGTAGACAAATATGTTATATCAAAAGATCCAGCATGGGTTGGTCCGTCTGCCCCTACAAGTCCGGCTCTATCAATTGCGAATCTCACTGGCAAAGATTGAATAGCTACATCGTGAACTACTTGATCATAAGCTCGTTGAAGAAAAGTTGAATAAATTGCAGCATAAGGCTTATAACCTTCTGTTGCTAGACCAGCAGCAAAAGTTACAGCATGTTGTTCTGCTATTCCTACATCAAAAGTTCTATCAGGAAATTTTTTTTCAAATAAATTTAGACCAGTCCCAGAAGGCATAGCTCCTGTAATTCCAATTATTTTTGTATCTTGTTCAGCATGTTTAATTAAAGTTTCTGCAAAAACCCTAGTATAGGAAGGTAAATTTGAAACAGATTTTGATTGTTTCCCTGTAGCTATATTAAATTTAGATACCCCATGATATTTATCTCCGGAGTCTTCAGCGGGTTTGTAGCCTTTTCCTTTTTGTGTTCTTACATGTATTAATATTGGACCTTCGTGTTTTGAATTTTTAACATTTTCAAATATTTCAACTAAATTATCAATATCATGTCCATCTACTGGACCGATATAGTAAAAGCCTAATTCACTAAATAAGGTTCCTCCGGTAACTAATCCTCTAAGTAAATCCTCTGCTTTTCCAGCTTTTTGACTAAATCTTTTTGAGAATGCAGAAATTATCATTTTTACGGTTTCTCTAAAACTAAAATATAATTTTCCTGACAAAAGCTTTGCCAAATATTTGCTCATAGCACCAACTGGTTTTGCTATTGACATATCGTTATCATTCAAAATTACTATAAGTTTAGACTTAAGTGCCCCAGCATTATTCATTGCCTCGTAAGCCATACCAGCGCTCATTGCTCCATCTCCTATTACAGCCACTACGTTATTATTATTATTTGATAATTTTTTTGCTACTGCTATACCTAATGTTGAGGAGATAGAGGTAGAACTATGAGCAGCACCAAATGGATCATACTCGCTCTCCAACCTTTTGGTGAAACCAGATAATCCTCCTCCTTTTCTAAGTGTTTTAATTCTAGAACGTCTTCCAGTTATAATTTTATGAGGGTAACATTGATGACTTACATCCCAAACTAACTTATCTTTTGGGGTATCAAAAACATAGTGAAGAGCTATTGTTAATTCTACAACGCCTAAACCAGCACCTAGATGTCCACCTGTCTCTGATACAACATCTATTAACTCATCTCTCAACTCACCAGAGATCTGTTGAAGTTGATTTTTTTTAAATTTTCTTAAATCAGCGGGAAAATTTATCTGTTTAATTAATCTCGGCATTAAAAATTTCTTCCAAGTATAAATTCTATCGTATCTTTTAAATCACTTGCTTTTTTTCCATGTTTTTTTAATTTAAGCAATATTTTTTTTTTCAAATTATAAGCATACTTCTGTGCTTTTTCATATCCTAACAGACTCACTAGTGTTGATTTTCCTTTTTTATTATCTTTTCTAATCGGTTTTCCTACCATTCTTTTATTACCCTTAATATCTAAAAAATCATCAGCTAACTGAAAAAGAAGTCCTATTTCTTCACCAAGTGAGCTTAAAAAAATACTTTCTCTATCGTTTTTTTTGGCTAGTAATCCTACTGAGTAAAAACAGAAACTAAACAATTTTCCAGTTTTTTTCTTTTGCATATTAACTATTTGATTTAAATTCTTGATTTTTTTTTCAAATCTAAGATCAAGTTCTTGCCCTCCAGCTATACCAGTGTGACCAGAACAATGTGCTAGAGATTTTATAATTTGGTTTTTTATTCTAGGATTTATTGAATAATTTTGATCGGCAATAATCTCAAAAGCCAAAGTTAAAAGTGAATTACCAGCTAAAACTGCAGATGCTTCACCAAATTTAATATGAGTTGCAGGTTTTCCTCTTCTAATTTTGTCATCATCCATACATGGAAGATCATCGTGAATAAGCGAGTAAGAATGAATACACTCAACACTAGCACAAACATTTATTAATTTTTTTTTATTTAAATTAAATATTTTTCCTAAATCAAAAATAATTGTAGATCTAATTTTTTTGCCTCCAGAAATTACACCATATTTCATAGGGTTGATTAACAATGACCTATCTTGTTTTTTTAAATAATTTATTAAAAATTTGTCAACTTCTCTTGCATTTTGAATCAATTTATTTCTTATCATTTTTTTTTAATCTGATTTGTTATCGAAGATATTTCTTTTACCTTTGCCTTAAATAAACGGTCTATATGTTTATTTAATAGTATCAATCTTTGATAATCATGCAAAGAATTACCCAAATCTATGTTTTTATTCTCAAGTTTGTTTAAAATTTCGCTTATTTCATCTCTAGCTTCTTTTAATGATTTACTTTTAATATCAGCTGGAATATTTTCATTTTTCATTAATCTTATAATAATAACATAATGAAAAATATCTATTCAAATATATTTTCTTTTAATAAAAAAATACTGTTCAAAACTATTTCAAACTTAAAAAAAGGAAATGTAGTAGGTTTGCCAACAGAAACTGTTTATGGATTAGCTGGTAACGCCTACTCAAAAAAAGCAATTATAAAGATTTATAGACTTAAAAAAAGACCAAAAATAAATCCACTTATTGTTCATTACTCAAATTATCAAAAAGCAAGTAATGATGTTATATTTAATAATAATTTTTTTAAATTATACAAAAAATTTTGCCCTGGGCCTATTACTTTCATTTTAAACAAGCAAAAAAAATCCAAAATTCACTCTTTCGCAAATGCAAACTTGAAAACTATAGCAGTAAGATTTCCCAAAAATAATATAATTAGGTCAATACTTAAAAATATTAAATTCCCTTTAGTTATGCCTAGTGCAAATTTATCATCTAGTATAAGTCCTATAAATGCTTTGGATGTTGCTGAAGAATTTAAAAAAAAAATTAAAATTATAATTAATGGAGGAAACTCAAAAATAGGAATAGAGTCAACAGTTGTAGATCTTACGGGTAAACCAAAAATACTCAGACCAGGAATTATTGGTCAAGAAATTTTAAAAAAATATGTTAAATTAGTTGTTGCAAAAAAAAAAATTAAAATCAAATCACCTGGTATGTTAAAAAAACATTATTCTCCTGGAATACCTATGATTTTAAATCAAAAGTATGCTAAAGAAAAATGTGCTTTTATAACTTTTGGAAGTAAATATAAGAATATCAAAAATTCTTTTAACCTGAGTAAAAAAGCGGACTTGAAAGAAGCTGCATCTAATTTATACAAAATATTTAGAAAAATAAAAAAAAAGGGGTATAAGAAAATTTACGTGTCTAAAATTCCTAATTATGGTCCTGGTATTGCTATTAATGATCGACTAATAAGAGCATCAAAATAAATGTTTATTCAAGTAAAAAACCTCACTAAAAAATTTAAACAACATATAGCTGTAAATAAAATAAATTTTCAAATTGAAAAAAATAAAACTATTGGTTTATTAGGGCCTAACGGGTGTGGAAAAACAACATCGATTGGAATGATGCTTGGCCTAATCAAACCTACAGAAGGTAAAATAGTCATAGATAATAAAAATTTAGACTCTTTTAAAAGAGATGACATACTGGCACGTATAAATTTTGCTTCTCCATATGTTGAATTACCGAAAAAACTTACTGTTAAACAAAACCTGGAAGTATATGGAAGATTGTATGGTATCAAAAATTTAGAATTTAGAATAAATGAGATTGCTCAAGATTTAGATATAAAAAGTTTTTTTAAAAGGAAAACAGGAGAACTTTCTTCAGGTCAAAAAAACAGGGTTTCCTTAGCAAAATCTTTAATTAATAATCCTGAAATTTTATTTTTGGATGAACCAACAGCTAGTTTAGATCCGGACATAGGTGATTTTATTAGGAGCTATATTCAAGAATACAGATCAAAAAACAAGGTAACTATCTTACTAGCATCTCACAATATGAATGAGGTAGAAAGACTTTGTGACAGTATAATAATGATGCGGAAAGGTAAGATAATAGATGAAGGGACTTGTAAAGAAATAATTAATAAACATGGCAGGGGTAATCTTGAAGAAACATTTCTTAAACTAGCAAGGAGTAAAGATGAATTTTAACAAAATTTATGCATTAGGTCTTAGACATTTATATTTAATAAGCAACTCTTTTCCAAGAATTATAGACTTAATCTATTGGCCAACAGTTCAAATTTTTTTATGGGGTTTCATTTCTAAATTTTTTACCCTAAACTCAAATTATTATAATGATACCATCGGAATTATTCTAACTGCAGCAATTTTGTACGATTTTTTATTCAGAGCAAGTATTAGTTTTAATATGATGTTTTTAGAGGAAATATGGAGTAGAAATTTTACAAACTTGTTTATTGCTCCAATAAAGATAAGTGAGATAATTACTTCTTTAACTTTAACAGCAGTATTAAGAACAATGATAGGTTTAGTCCCAGCTGCAATTTTAGCTATTCCATTGTTTGGTGTTTCAGTTTTTAAACTTGGATTGCCATTATTATTTTTATTAATCGCCTTATATTTATTTGGAGTGAGTTTAGGTCTTCTTGTCACTTCAGGATTGTTAAGATTTGGACCTTCATTTGAAAATATTGCTTGGGCAAGTTTATTTTTTTTAGCTCCTTTGGGGTGTATATACTATCCGATTGAGATATTGCCTGAGTCACTTCAAATAATTGCAAAAGGACTTCCCCTGGTTCATATTTTTGAAGAAATGCGAAATATTCTTATAAACAACATAGTTAACTATTCAGAAATAGTAAAATCAATATCTATATCTATAGTTTATTTTATTTTTAGTGTTATAATTTTTTACATTTCATATTTTGGTGCTAAACAAAGAGGAACATTAATTAACATGGGTGAATGAGTTATGGATCGAAAAATAGAAAAAATAAAAAAAAGTGAGTCTGCCCCTAGAATAATTAAAAATTTATATAATTCCGATGAAATTGATGAATTTTTAGAATTGTATAAGAAACTTCCTACAACAGTACATAACAAAAAACAGAACGTCATAAAAAAAAGATGGTTACAAGGATATAATGAAAAATTAGAAAAGATATTTTGCGAGAATTTAAAAAAAGAAATTGGAGATTTTAAAATGGACAATCTTCAAGATGAAAAAGGTAAAGATATATTTGGTTTAATACAAGAGAGTTATGCTCCTATTGGGTTACATGTAGATGCTGGTTTTGAGTCGAATAATCAAATTTATAAACAAAGCTTGATCCCTCTTACCCCTGTGGGAAGCACTGTTATTTTTAAAAATAAATTTTATGATGGGTCAACCAGCTTTACTATGGATCCAGATGAATTGAGTAAAAAAAATTTAAGTTATGGTCAAAATAAAAGATCATCAAAACACCTAAATATGTATGGAAATAAACCTTTTGATAAAGATATACACGAAAAATACTTAAAACATGAAAATATTGATAATTTAAAAGGTTTAGAAGTTGAACTAATATATGAGTGGGAAGTTGGCTCTATGTTGATTTTTGATAGAAGTCACTTACACTGCTCTTCATCAGTTATTGAAGGAAAAAAAATTGGTATAGCTACGTTCACAAAAAAATAAAATTTTATGCTTTCAAGGAAATTAAGAGTAAGTATTACAAAAATAATACTACCATTTTTTTATAAGATTTTTAAACTACTTAAAACAAACACGAGAGCTATAGATTTTCTAACTGACCATCAAATTAATTCTAATAATTTTTTTGATTTTCGAAATAGTATTGATATTTTACTTAAAAACAAAAAGTTAGTTGCTTTAGATGTCGGAGCACAAGGGGGGTTTAATTCTGATAATTTTTTTGCAAAAAAATATAATAAATACTTTGAGACGGTCTTGGTTGATCCTTTTAAAAACTCTTTAAATGATCAAAAAAGCAAATATATAATTCGCAAAGGTCTCTGGAGCTCAAAATGCACAAAAAAATTATATGTTTTGAACAAGCGTCCTCATAGCTCATCCATGTATGAACCTAACAAAGAGTCATTATCAATTTACGGTTTTAAAGAACAAGACCTTCATTTATTTGATGTAAGTAAAACAGAGTTAGTAGAATGTGATACATTGTCATCCTGTCTCAAAGAATTTAATTTAAATAATCTTGATTATTTAAAAATTGATACACAAGGTGCAGAATTAGAGATATTAAAAGGTTTAGAAGGTTTTCGACCTTTAATGATAAAATGTGAAGTCCAAATATTTCCTATGTATAAACAACAACCTAATTGGACAGAAGTCACAAATTTTTTGTATAAATTAGACTATATGTTAACTGATTGGAGAAAAATAGGATCCCATACAACAAGAACCCCAGTAGAAATGGATATGGTTTTTATTCCAAATTTTCTTAAAGACTTTGGAAAAAAATTAATTAAAACTAAAAATAGAGAATTTATATCTTTAATGTTAATGTCCGGACAAATTAAACTTCTCAAAGAAGCATCTAAAATTCTTAATCTGGAGTATTCTGAATTGTATAATAAAACTGAAGATAGGTATTTTCATTAATTTTTATGGCAGTTTTCGATTGTTTTCAGTACTTCAATGAAGATCATATAGCTGACTTAAGGTTTAATATTCTAAATGATTTTGTTGACAAATTTGTAATCGTTGAGTCTACAGTAAATCATCAAGGCAAACCAAAAAAATTACATTTTGATATCAGTCGGTATAATAAATTTAAAAATAAAATAAATTATATTATTGTAGATGACACACCGGATAACATAAAAAAACCTCATGAAGGAGGTGAGTCTTTAGTTGAGCAACATCAAAGAAATTCAATTTTAAAAGGTTTAAAAGAATGTTCAGATAATGATTTAATTATTTTGTCAGATGTAGATGAAATCCCAGATTTAACAAAGCTTAATCAATTTAATAAAAAAAATAAATATGCAGTTTTTTCTCAAAGAGCTTTTGCATATAAATTAAATTTACTAAATAAGTCAGAAGATAATTGGCACGGATCAAGAATATGTTTAAAAAAAAACTTTAAGTCTCCACAATCAGTAAGAAACTTGAAATTTAAAAAATATCCTTTTTGGAGATTCGATAAAGCCCAAAATCTTCAAATTATAGAGAATGGGGGTTGGCATTTTGCTTACTTGTTAGACTCAGGAGGAATTGCTAAAAAAATTCAGTCGTTTGCTCATGGAGAGGATAATAAAAAAGAGAATACAGATCTTGATAAGATTGAGTCCAAAATGGAAAAGTTCTTACATCCAACCAAAGGATATGAATTAACAAAGGTAAAAATAGATGAAACTTTCCCTAAATATATCTTAGAAAATATCTCTAGTCTAAATAAATGGATTGTTAAATAAATTTATTTCTTTCTTCTCAAATATTTTTTTTCAAACTCTTTAAGCTTCTTGTAAAAAGAGAATTTTCTTAAAAATGCTTTAATATATTCTTTCTTTTCTCTAATTTCATTATTAAATCCAAATCTATTTTTAAAATAAGTTTTATTTTTTTTATTTTCACTTGAAATTTCATTTTGAGGTCTCCCAGAAGAAAAATAGTATAAGGCAATAGATTTTCTTGAAATTTCCTTTGGGCAATCTATTGGATCTGGATGGCCGTGATTGCTGAAATCCGTAGTTGAAAAAATGACCATTTTATTAAAACTTGGAGGTATTTTTTGTTTGCAGTTTTTCATTTGCTTATCCCAAAGTTCCAAGCAACCTTTGTACTCAGTTTTCCAATTTTTATTAAGATAAATTAAAACATTTATTCTTCTATCCAAATTATTGTTTGGATGTTTGCTAAAGTCTGTGTGAACTTTTAAAAGACCTCCTGATTTTATTTCATGAAGACCTCCTCCATTTAATTCATTGTCTGCTACGAGTTTTTCTTCTATTGAAGTAAGTGTTTGTAAAAATTCTAAAAAAAACTCAGAGTTTAAAAAATTAAAAAAAGATTTTATTTTTTCCGGAAAGTTTTTATAATCATTATTCGCAAATTTAATTTCATTTTGATTTTTATAATTCTCTGATTTTGTTAAATTTGATAAATCTGGAAATTGTCTAAGAACTTCATCCAAATACTTATCAGAAAAAAAATTGTCTATTTGAATGTGGGGAAAAGGATCAGCTGAAGAATATTTTTTTTTTAATGATAAAGCCAAAGCTTTTAAATTTTGGTTTTTAACTGACAATATTTCTTTATATTCCATAAGTCTTTTACTTTCAGTTGGTGCGCCCGGAAGGATTTGAACCCTCAACCTCCTGATCCGAAGTCAGGCGCTCTATCCAGTTGAGCTACGAACGCATTTAGCTATAATCTAAATTAAATAATGAATAACTCAATGAAATTCTTAGTAACAAAAAAGGACGATGGAAAAAGACTTGATATTTTTTTATCTACCAAAATCAAGCATTTAACAAGATCAAATATTAAAAAGATTATCAAGTCAGGAAATGTAAAAATAGATAAAAGACAAACTGATTCAGCATCAAAAAAGGTAAAAACTAACGAGTCAATAACAATTACACCTTTAATTGAATTATCGAATAAATTAATCCCAAACAAAATTAAACTAGATATTCGCTATGAAGATAAGAATGTTTTAATTGTAAATAAACCAAAAGGAATGGTAGTTCATCCTGGTGCAAATAATAATGAAAATACTTTAGCTAACGCATTAGTTCATAAATTTAAGGATAAGTTGTCTGATATTAATGGTGAATTAAGACCTGGGATAGTCCACAGAATAGATAAAGAAACCAGTGGATTATTGGTTGTTGCAAAAAATAATTTGTCTCATTCTAAACTAGCAAAACAATTTAGTGATCATTCAATTAAAAGAAAGTATATTTGTTTAGTTTGGGGTGTAATTAGACCACTTCAAGGTCGTATAGAAACATTAATTTCTCGAAGTAAAAAGAATAGACAATTAATGACAGTAAGTGAAATAAAAGGAAAGAATGCAATAACGAATTATAATATTTTAAAAGTTTTCAATGCATCAGGCATTCCAAAAATAATTGGAATTACAGGAGCTATGCCTTCTGGGACTGGTCTAAATTTATTTGAAAAAAAATTTCCTGATAGAACTTTTGATGTAGGAATAGCAGAACAACATGCTGTAACTTTTGCTGCTGGTCTAGCAACAGAAGGTTATAAGCCTTATGCTGCAATTTATTCAACTTTTCTTCAACGAGCTTATGATCAAGTAGTTCACGATGTAGCTATTCAATCTTTGCCAGTGAGATTCGCAATTGATAGAGCCGGACTTGTAGGGGCAGACGGACCAACCCATGCTGGATCTTTTGATATAACATATTTGTCTACGCTGCCTAATTTTGTTGTCATGGCAGCAAGCGATGAGTCAGAATTAGTTAAAATGATAAACACATCAGTGAATATTAATGATCGCCCTTCAGCATTTAGATATCCTAGAGGAAATGGTCTAGGAGTTAAAATACCATCAATAAATGAGGTTTTACAAATTGGCAAAGGTAGAATTATAAAAGAAGGTAAAAAAGCTGCTATATTAAATTTTGGGACTAGATTAGAAGAATGCAAAAAAGCCTCAGAAATTCTCCTTAAAAAAGGTATTGACTTAACAATTATTGATGCAAGATTTGCTAAGCCTTTGGATGAAAAATTAATTATGGAAGTTGCTAATAATCATGAAGTTTTAGTTTCTATTGAAGAAGGTTCTATAGGGGGCTTCGGTTCTCACGTAATGCAATTTTTATCAGACAGAGGCGTCTTTGATAGAGGATTAAAATTTAGATCTATGATTTTACCAGACATATTCATCGATCAAGATACACCAGATAAAATGTATGAAATGGCTGGGCTAGATAGCTCATCAATAGTAAATAAAATTGAGGAGACTTTAAACTCAAATATTATCTTGGCTAACAACAAAAATAAAATATCTTACTAACCGCATTGAGCTCTATGCATTAGTAAATGATCAAGAATCACACAACTTAACATAGCTTCTCCTATTGGGACCGCTCTGATTCCCACACAAGGATCATGTCTTCCTTTGACTGAAATTTTAGTATTCTTACCTTTTTTATCAATAGTTTGTCTACTAGTTAAAATAGAGGAAGTAGGTTTAACTGCGAAAGATGCAACAATATTTTGTCCTGAAGAAATTCCACCCAGAATTCCTCCGGCGTGATTTGTTTTAAACCTAACTTTTCCCGACTTCTTATTTATTTCATCAGAATTTTCTTCACCACTTAAAAAAGCTGCATTCATTCCCGATCCTATATTTACTCCTTTAACTGCGTTTATACTCATGAGAGCAGCAGCAATATCAGTATCCAATTTTGAATAAATTGGCGCTCCCAAACCTACAGGAACTCCTGATGCTCTTAATTCAATTATTGCTCCACAAGATGAACCAGCTTTTCTTACTGCCAAAAGATATTTTTCCCAGAGTTTTACAGATTTTTTATCCGGACAGAAAAAAGGATTTTTTCTAATTTCTGAGTCTTTCCAATTTTGTTTATCACAAGACATTAAACCCAATTGAGTAACAGCTCCTACAATATTAAATTTTAATCCTATAATCTTTTTTAATATAATTTTTGCAACAGCTCCAGCAGCTACTCTACAAGCAGTTTCTCTCGCCGATTGTCTGCCTCCTCCTCTAAAGTCTCTTATTCCATATTTTTTAAAATATGTAAAATCTGCATGACCTGGTCGGAACTTATTTTTTATGGTTTCATAATCTCTTGATCTTTTATCCTCATTATAGATTATGATAGATATTGGGGTGCCAGTTGTTCTTCCTTCAAAAACACCAGACAGTATAATTACCTTATCCGACTCTTTTCTTTGGGTAGTAAATTTAGATTGCCCTGGTCTTCTTCTATCCATATCTTTTTGGATATCCTTTTCAGAAATAGGCACATTTGGTGGACAACCATCGATAACGCAGCCTATTGCAGGCCCGTGGGACTCACCCCATGTAGTAAATCTAAATATTTTTCCAAAAGTATTAAAAGACATAGTTATTTAATGTATAAATTATTTTATAGAAATTATGAATCAAAAAAATGGCAAAAATACACTTGGAATAGATAGTTGTTTCGAAGATATAGAAAATCCTATCGATTTATTCAAAAACTGGTTTTCGGAAGCCGAGAAAAGCGAAATAAATGATCCAAATGCATTTGCAGTAGCTACAGCGGATAAAAATAACCAACCTAATGTAAGAATGGTTTTATTGAAAGGATTAAGCGATAAGGGTTTTGTTTTTTACACAAATTTTAATAGCAAAAAAGGAAGTGAATTAAAAACTAATCAGAAAGCTTCGATTTGTTTTCACTGGAAAAGTTTAAGAAGGCAGGTAAGAATATTAGGAAAAGTTGAAGAAGTAACTTCTAAGGAAGCAGATGATTATTACAATTCAAGACCTTATAAAAATAAGATTGGTGCGTGGGCCTCTTCCCAATCTCAAGTGTTAGATAGGAGAGAAACTTTTTTAGAAAAAATAAAAAAATTTGAAAAACAATATTCAGATCAAAATACTGTTCCAAGACCACCTCATTGGTCTGGATGGAGATTGATGCCAAAACAAATTGAATTTTGGTTAGACGGGGAAGGAAGAATTCATGAAAGACTAAATTATAAAAAAGTTAATGACAAGTGGATTAAAGAACTTCTTTATCCTTAAAAAGATCTATTAAGACTAAAGCTAGTTAAATTTTGTAAAATTCTTTTTTCCTCATTATCAGGAAAAATACCTAAAGAGTCATAAGAAACATTGACAAAATATTCTGCTCTTTTTAAACTTGCCTCAATTGATTTATATTTATTTATCAAAGCTAAAGTTTCACTAAAATCATCTTCATTTCTTTTATCTTTTTTTAAAATTTCAGATAAAAAATTTCTTTCTTCAGCATTGCCTTTTTGAAATACAATGATTAATGGAAGAGTGACTTTTCCTTCAAAAAAATCTTTACCAATTTCTTTTCCAAAAAATTTATCTTTTCCAAAATAATCTAAAGCATCGTCTGCTATCTGAAATGCAAGACCAAGATTTTTTCCATAAGACTCTAAAGCTTTTTTCTCTTTGGCATTAACTTTTGCAAGACATGCCCCCGTTTTTGTTGCAGCTGAAAAAAGTGAAGCCGTTTTTAAATTAATAATATCAATATATGTATCCTCTAGGAGATCGGCTTCTCCTTTATGTTGAAGTTGTAAGACTTCACCTTGTGCAATTTTAGCTGAAGTAGATGATAGTAACTTTAGAATTTCTAAATCTCCATCTTCAACCATAATCTCGAAACATCTGCTTAAAAGATAGTCTCCTACTAAAATAGAAGATTGATTTCCCCAAATAGAATTAGTGGTTTTAACACCTCTTCGCAAAGAACTTTCATCAATTACATCATCATGTAATAATGTAGCTGAATGAATAAGCTCGACACACGCAGCTAAATTAATATCTCGATCTCCAAGTTCATAACCAGATAATTTAGAGGATCCTAAAGTCAGAAGTGCTCTTAGTCTTTTACCTCCAGACCTAAGATGGTGTTCAGACATTTTTTCAATCAGGTTCACATCGCTTTTAAGTTTTAGTCGTACTAAATTTTCAACCTTTTCTAGTTTAGTTCCCACAAGGTTTTTAAGCTCTAAGTAGGCGGAATTTGCAGATTTTTTTAGTGGTATAACTGAACCCATCAATTCAATTATAGTTGATTTTCTTAATAATAAATTTTTAATTCAAACCGTGGTGACGCACCCATAATTCAACTAGAAGTAGCGTAATAAAATAATTAAAATTTAAATTATTACTGTTATAAGAATAATTACAACGATCAAAAAAATATGTTTTCTATTTTCAAAAAAAAAAAGGTTGTACCTCATGTGAGATTAACCGGCATTATTGGCTCTGCTGGTCGTTTTAAACAAGGTATGGAATTAGCCAATCAAAGGGACATCCTAAAAAAAGCTTTTTCAGTAAAAAAGATTTCTCACGTGGCTATTTCAATAAATTCTCCAGGGGGATCGCCCGTTCAATCACATTTAATTTATAGTTATATAAGGGAACTTGCTGATAAAAAAAAAATAAAAGTTTTAATTTTTGCTGAAGATGTTGCTGCTTCCGGAGGATATTTCATTGCATGTGCAGGAGACGAAATATTTGCTAATTCAAGTTCAATAATCGGTTCCATTGGTGTTATATCGGCTTCATTTGGTTTTAAAGATTTAATTCAAAAGATTGGAGTTCAGAGAAGAGTGTATACCGCAGGAAAAAATAAAAGTACCCTAGATCCTTTTGTAGAAGAAAAAGAAGAAGATGTAAAAAGATTGAAAAATATTCAATTAGAATTACATGCTGATTTTATTAAAGTTGTTGAGACCAGTCGAGGATCAAAATTAAAAGATCCAGAAAAAAATAATATTTTTACAGGAGAATTTTGGACAGGCAAATCAGCTTTAAGACTGGGCTTAATTGACGGTATTGGGAATGCAGATCAAGTTCTAAAAGAAAAATTTGGAGATAAAGTTGTAATTAAAAACTTTGAAAAACGAAAAGGTTTTTTAGCAAAAAAACTTTCTTCATCAATCTCTGATCCTTTTGAAAAAATAATAAATAATTTAGAAGAAAAATCGATGTGGCAAAGATTTGGTTTATAGATGCCAACTAAAAAAAAATTAAAATCTTTATCTTTTCAAGAGATCATAATAAATTTGCAAAAATTTTGGGGGAAATATGGATGCGTAATTTTGCAGCCTTACGATTTAGAAGTAGGAGCAGGAACTTTTCACCCCGCTACAACTTTAAGGTCTTTAGGCCCAAAACCTTGGAAAGCAGCTTATGTTCAACCTTCAAGAAGACCAACAGATGGAAGGTACGGAAAAAATCCTAATCGATTACAACATTATTATCAGTTTCAAGTTATAATTAAACCTTCGCCTGATAATATTAAGCAAACTTATTTAAAAAGTTTATCTGCAATTGGTATTGACGTTAAAAGTCATGATATACGTTTTGTCGAAGATGACTGGGAAAGCCCAACACTTGGTGCCGCAGGATTAGGCTGGGAAGTTTGGTGTGATGGTATGGAGATAACACAATTTACTTATTTTCAACAGATGACAGGATTAGAATGCAATCCTATTCCTGTTGAAATGACCTATGGTTTGGAAAGATTGTGTATGTTTGTTCAAGGAAAAAAAAATGTATTTGATCTTGATTGGAATAATGAAGGAGTAAAATATAGAGATGTATTTTTCCAAGCAGAAAAAGAATTTTCTGCATATAATTTTGAATTTGCCAATACCGAAACTTTATTGAAAAATTTCGAATCAACAGAAATTGAATGCAAATCTTTAATAGATAACAAACTTTCTTTACCTGCATATGATCAATGCTTAAAAGCAAGTCATATATTTAATTTACTTGATGCTAGAGGAGTAATTGGTGTAGCAGAAAGAACTGGATACATTAATAGAATAAGAGAACTCGCAAAAGGATGTGGAGCACTTTGGTTAAGTACACAAATTTAATAAATTATGTCTGAATTTTTGCTTGAACTTTATAGCGAAGAAATACCTCCTCAACTTCAAATTAATGCAAGAACGCAACTTAAACGGCAACTTGAAAACTCTTTTAAAGAAGAAGGAATTCAGTATAAGAATTGTTTGGAATATTCAAGCCCGACCAGATTAAGTATTTACATAAAAGGCATCCCTGAAAAGATCAAAATTAAATCAAAAGAAATTAAAGGACCTAAGGTAGGAGTTCCAGAAAGCATTCTTCAAGGTTTTACTAAGTCTCGTAATGTTTCCGAAAAAGAACTATTTAAAAAAGAGACAGAAAAGGGCGAATTTTTCTTTATAAAAACTGCAGAGAAAAATATATTAGTAGAGAATTTGTTGACCAGTATTTTACCAAAAGCCATATCTTCGATTAGTTGGAAAAAATCTATGAAATGGTCATCAAACAATCTGATGTGGGGCAGACCACTTAGATCAATATTTTCTATATTTAATGGTAAAAAATTAACTTTTAAGTATCAGCATTTAGAGTCAACAGACAATATTATTATTGAGCAAGATTTAATTAAAAAATCCAAAAAAATTAAAAATTTTAAAGAATATTTTTCACTTCTTCAAAGTAATAAAATTGTCATAGATCAAAACGAGAGACAAAAAATAATATTAAAAAAATTTAATTCAGTTTCAAAATCAAAAAACTTTAAAGAACAATATAACCATCGTCTTTTAGAGGAAGTTGTGAATATTGTAGAAGATCCTAATGTATTATTAGTTTATTTTGATAAGGGGTATTTAAAAATTCCTGAAGAAATAATTATTTCTACACTTGAAAAGCACCAAAGATACTTTCCTATATTTGATAACCAAGACAGACTAACAAATTATTTTTTTGTTGTTGCTAACAAGAAAGATGAGAAAAAACTTATTTCAGAAGGAAATAAAAGAGTTGTAGATGCACGACTTTCAGATGCTAAATTTTTTTGGGAAAAAGATAGATCTAAAAACCTCATAAAACAAATAGCTAATCTTAAAAAAATTACCTTTTACGAAAAAATAGGTACCATTTTTGACAAAACTCAAAGAATAAGAAACTTAGCTGGCTTACTTTCTGATGAATTAAATATAAATAAAGAAAAAGTTCAGGTGGCTGCA
>CACCPR010000006.1 GCA_902548045.1 uncultured Pelagibacteraceae bacterium | reverse complement strand
AGGATAATGTTTTTTAACAAATTTAATTGAACTAGAAAATACTTGATAATTTGGCTTATCTTTCTCAGAATAATAAAAAGTCATTATATTTTTTTTAATATTATCTGGTATTATGGCTAGATTAAAAATTTCAACATTATTTTTATTCCAACATTTTTTTAAGTTTTTAAGATGAATTGAATTCGCTTCAATAATAAAAATTTTCCCTTTAATCTTTTTTTTTTTAATGAAATTGGTAAAACCATCCTCAAAAAAGGTATCTAAGTTACTTGAACCTGAGCCTATTTGTACTAAGATCATAATTGTATATTTCTACTTAATTCAAAAAATCTAATACTTTAATATTGAAAGCTTTTTTTGATATTAATAAACACGCTGAAGATTTCAAAATCAATCCATCTTTTAAAATTCTTAGATTGTTGTCAGCCAATGTTTTTCCGGTTGAGGATATATCGGTAATAATTTCTGAAGAACCTATAAAAGGATATGTTTCAGTTGCTCCTAGGCTTGTTACAATCTTATATTGAGTGACCCCTTTTGAAATCAAAAAATCATTAGTCAAATTTGGATATTTAGTTGCAACTCTCAACCTGCTATTTCTTTTAGATCTTAGATCAAATGATACTTCTTCGAGATCTGCAATGGTCTGAACATCAATCCAATCATTTGGTACAGCTACTACCAAGTTAGCATTACCAAAATCGAGTTTGCGCTTTATCTTAATCTTATCACGTAAATTTTTACCTGACTCGTTAAGAAGATCTAAGCCAGATACGCCTATATCTATTGTTCCATCTCCTAATCGTTGGACAATTTCTTTAGCATGAAGAAAAATAATCTTTATATTAGATCTATTTTTAATAGTTCCAAAATAATTTCTCTCTTTTTTATTTTGTAAAATTTTTAATCCATTTTTATCAAAAAAAGATATCGCTTTATCTTTCAAGCGACCTTTGCTAGGTAAACCTATAGTAATTAAATCTTTCATATATTTTTTAAATTAATAGCTGCACCAACTGCTGGGGTATTTTTTTTCGCTCCCAAACTTTTTAATAAATTATCATAGCGTCCGCCCCGTGCGATTTCTTTTTTTCCCGAAAATATTTCAAATACCATTCCGGTATAATATTCAACTTCTCTACCAAAATTCGTAACGAAATTTATATTTTCTTTAAGTTTCTTTAAATTGTGAATAGATTTAAAATCTACAAATATATTTTTTTTAAGATTATTTCTATTTGCGAAATCTAATAATTGTTCATCAAGCTTGGAGAGTTTACAATCAATTTTTAAAAAAGATTTTATTATTTTTACTATTTTTTTGCCTTCACCAAAAGATCTAGGATCTTTTATCTTTTTGTTAAACCTTTTTAAAATCTCTGATATCGATCGTCCTGCAACAATTTTATCTTGTTCCATTTTTTTCATTTCATAGAATCTTTTTTTATCAGTATCAAAAGTGACAGCGTCAATATCAGTATTTTTTTCTAATCTTTTTAAAAGTTCTTCGAAATAACTCGGTCTCCAAAAGTGTCTAATTAATCTCAATTTCCACCTTTCAGGCATATCAAGTGCATTTATTAAACTTTTAAATAAACTGATATCTCCAACTTTAACTTTTATCTTTTTGCTTTTGATTTTTTTAGCAGAACTTAAGATTGTACTGATAACTTTAAAATCATCTTGAATTTGATTTTTTGAACCTAAAATTTCAATGCCTAATTGATCGTTTATAAAGTTGGATCCTTTATTTTTAGATCTTCTATAAGCTTGTCCCGAATAGTAAATTTTTGAAGATGATTTTTTTTGTAAAAATCTTATACAGGAAGCTACCGTTAAATCAGGTCTTAAACACATAGTTTTTCCATCTTCTCTCTGAAATGAAAGCATTGAATTTCTAAATTTTTCCCCCGATCTCTCTATGATATAATCAGTATCTAACAATACGTCAGGTTCTGACAAAACAAATCCATTGCTCCTAAAAGTTTTTATTATAGCTTTAGATTTTTTTAATTTCATTAACTAAGTCCTCAATTTTAACTGAACTCTCATTACCTGTTTCAAGATTTTTTAAAATTGCTTTACCTATTTTTATTTCATCATCACCATATAAAACAACAGCTGGGGAACCTATTTTATTTGCATACTCCATTTGTTTCTTTAATTTCCCTTCTCCTGGATAAATTTCAGCACTAATATTTGAGTCTCTCAATTTTTTTAAAATATCTACATACTTTTCACGCTTGCCTTTATCAAAAACACATATAACTATTGGTTTTGTAGGTTTTATTTTAAAATCTTTTTTCTGCATTAAAGCAAACACAAGTCTATCAAGACCAATCGATATTCCCGTTGCTGGGCAGTCAAAGTTTCCAAAATTATTAACAAGATTGTCATATCGTCCTCCTCCGCCAATTGATCCAAACTGAATGGCTTGTCCTTTTAAATTTTTAACCTCAAAATTTAAATAAACCTCAAAAATAGGTCCAGTATAATATTCAAGACCCCTAATAATTGTTGGATCGAATTCGTAATTTTTAAAATTGTAATTCTCAAATATTGAAAGAATTTCTTTAATATCATCTTTTTCTGGTTTTTTTTGTTTCAATGTAGACTCGATTTCTTTGATCTGATCGTTACTAAGATTTGCTCCCTCTGTATAATCTCCTGATTTATCTTTTCGTCCCTTACCAAGAAGTTTTTTTGCCTCCTCCCAACCAAGTCTTTCGATCTTATCTAGGGCCCGCTGTGTAGTTAAGATTTGTTCTCTAGATGTAATTTTCAAATTTTTAAATAAGTCGTCTGTTAATTTTCTACTAGAAATTTTTACAGTATAATCTTTTTCATCAAGGCCACACTTTTCTAGTATTTCAGAAATTAATACGCAAAGCTCTGCGTCTACTTGTAAATTTTCCGTGCCAACTACATCTGCATCGAATTGTAAAAATTCTCTAAATCTTCCTGGACCTGGTTTTTCATTTCTCCATACAGTTCCTAATTGATAACGTTTAAAAGGTTTAGGTATTTCTAGATAATTCTTTGCAACATACCTTGCAAGCGGAGCTGTAAGATCATATCGAAGAGAAAGCCAATTCCTTTCATCCTTAAAAGAAAATACTCCCTGGTCAGGCCTGTCTTTGTCGGGTAAAAATTTTCCAATGCTATCCGTGTACTCAAAACTTGGTGTTTCGAGATATTTAAAACCGTACTTAATCATAACTTCTTTAATATTAGAAATTACAAAATCTCGGATTAATAGTTCTTTTTCTTGTCTATCTACAAAGCCTAAGGGCAATTCCTTTGAAGGATTTGTTTTTTTATCTTTTACCATTTTTTTTGGTACAGCAGGGTGGATTCGAACCACCGACCCCTAGTTCCACAAACTAGTGCTCTAACCAACTGAGCTACTGCTGCGTCCTTTCTATTTTTATCTTAATTTTTGTTAAATTTATATATTTTTGATTATAAGCTAAGCAATAGCCTAGCGTGCATTCTGTGAGAATGAGATTTTAGAGTAGTATTTGTTTTTTTTATAATCATTAATGCTTATGTAAGAAATAATTGTGTCTTTTTCAAGAACAAATTACCGGGACAAAAAACTAGCTAAAGCTTAATGTCCCGTTAATCTGTGATTTTGGAAATAAGATTTAAGATGTTTTCTGCAATTTAACTGCGGAAGGACCTTTTTCTCCATTCTCCACTTCAAACGTTAACTCATCACCTTCGTTTAAATATTTTAAACCAGCTTCTCTAACTGCTGAAGAATGAACGAACACGTCTTTTTCTTTGTCTTCTCTTTCAATGAAACCATATCCTTTAGTACCATTGAACCACTTTACTTTTCCTTTTAGTGTACTCATATTGTTTACTTTTCCTTATTTGTTATTAACTTTAGTCAGCAAATTGCTAACTGTGACTTCTTAAATAGATTTGTTAATGGAATGTCAATAGTAGAATTAAATAATTTAAAAAATTGTTTTTTTGCAACAGTTATGAGTAAATAATGGATATTATTCCAACAATAAATACTAGACCAAAACCAGCATAAATCAGTTTATTTTTAAGAATATGAAGTTTTATTTTTTGTATTGCCGACTCTTTATATCTTAGATCTGTATCAATTAAATTATTTGATTTGCTGAAACCTTGATCTCTTCCAATTTGTAAAAATTTTGTCTTCCTGTGATCATAAATTTCTTCCTTAGAAAAATTTTCAAAACTTCTTAAATTTTTAACAATCGAATGTTTAATATCTTCTGAAATAGCATCTGCATCTCGATGGGCACCTCCTAAAGGCTCGGAAATTATCTCATCGATAACTCCAAGATTTAATAAATCTTTTGCAGTTAACTTCATTGCTTCTGCAGCTTGAAGAGATTTACTTGGATCTCTCCAAAGTATTGATGCACATCCTTCTGGAGATATTACAGAGTAAATTGAATTTTCTAACATAATAACTTTATTAGATGAGGCTAGAGCTATTGCGCCTCCAGATCCTCCTTCTCCAATTATTATTGAAATGTTAGGAACTGTTAATGACATACATGTCTCGATAGAGCTAGCTATCGCTGAGGCTTGTCCTCTTTGTTCTGCCCCAATCCCCGGGTAGGCTCCAGGAGTGTCAATGAAACTTATAATCGGAATTTGAAAACGATCTGCTAACTTCATCAATCTTATACATTTTCTATAACCTTCAGGTCGCATCATACCAAAATTTCTTTCTATTCTTGTGTCTAAATTTTCACCCTTGTCTTGACCTATAATTAAAACAGATTTTTTATCAATTAACCCAAAACCAGCTATAACTGACTTATCATCACCAAAATATCTGTCTCCTGATATTAAAGTAAATTGTGAAAATATTTTTTTAATATAAAAATTTGCCCTTGGTCTATCTTCATGTCTTGCTACTAAAGTTTTTTGCCAACTGTTTAGATTGGCATAAGTCTCTTTTAATTTTTCATTAATTTGTTGCTGTGTTTTTTTAATTTTCTTCGTATCAACTTCAGAAATCCCCTCTGATCCAAAAGGATTTTTTAATCCTTCGACCTCCTCTTCTAAAGATTTAATCTCTTTTTCAAAATCTAAATAGTTTTTCATAAAAAACCAATATAATTGCACTTTTAATAGAATTCAATTAAGTCAATTTGTTGTCACTTTAGCACTAATTGTAATTAATATTTGACTTTAAATATCATGTAAGCGAGAATATTTTAAATCGGGAGAGACTATTTAAATATAGCGCCGAAGGAGCAACCACCCCGGAAACTCTCAGGCAAAAGGACCGTAAAAAAGAATAAAATTCTGGAAAGAGATAAAATCTCACCGAAGGAGTAAATCTCTCAGGTACCAATACAGATGGGGCTAACAGATTGGTGCATATGAGTTTAATTGACAAAAATGGGCTTAAAATAAATTCGGTACTTTATGAATTTATTAATAAAGAAGCTATTCCTGGTACAAATATTAATTCAGATAATTTTTGGAAGAATTTTGAGAAAGTAGTGCATGAACTTGCACCAATAAATAAATCACTAATTAAAAAGAGAGAGTCGATACAAATAAAAATAGATGAATGGCATAAAAATAATATTGGGAAAGAATTTGATAAAAATGAATATACTAAATTTTTAAAAACCATTTCATACTTAGTAGAGGAAAAAGAGAATTTTAAAGTCGAAACTACAAACGTTGATAAAGAAATAGCATCTATCGCTGGACCTCAGCTTGTTGTTCCGGTTGATAATGCTAGATATGCGCTTAATGCTGCTAACGCAAGGTGGGGAAGTTTATACGACGCTTTGTATGGAACAGATGTTATTTCTGGCGAAAAAGGATCGAGTTGGAATAAAGAAAGAGCACAAAAGGTAATAAATTATGTAAGAAATTTTTTTGACGAAGTTTTTCCTTTGTCTAGCACGAGTTGGAATGAAATTTCAGAATTGAAGGTAAAAGATGAAAATTTAATTTTTTTACAAAAAGACAAAGAATATTATCTAGAAAATAAATCTCAATTTATTGGTTTCAACGGAGAAAAAAATAAACCAACATCAATTTTAATTAAAAATAATGATCTTCACATAGATATTATAATTGATCCAAACCATATTGTTGGAAAATTAGACAAAGCCTCTATTTCAGATGTTATAGTAGAATCAGCATTGTCAACTATAATTGATAACGAAGACTCTGTTGCTGCTGTTGACGCGGAAGACAAGGTAAAATGTTACCGAAATTGGTTGGGTCTGATGAAGGGAGACTTAATTGCTAATATGGAAAAAAATGGAAAAAAATTTGTGAGAAAATTAAATCCTAACAGAAATTATATTTCTAAAGATGGAAAGAAAATAAGTTTGCATGGAAGAGCTTTGCTTTTAAATAGAAACGTAGGTCACCTTATGACAAATCCTGGAATACTTTTAAAAGATGGATCAGAAATTCCTGAGGGAATTTTAGATGCCTTTATAGCTACTCTTTGTGCTCTACATGATTTTAAAAATAAAAATAATTCAAGGACTGGTTCTGTTTATATTGTAAAGCCAAAAATGCATGGTCCTGAAGAAGTTGCTTTCACGAATACATTGTTTGAAAAAGTTGAAGAAGCTTTGGAAATAAAAAAATATACAATTAAAGTAGGAATTATGGATGAAGAAAGAAGAACTACAGTAAATTTAAAAGAATGCATAAGACAAGTAAAAAATAGAATTGTATTCATCAATACTGGATTCTTAGATCGAACTGGAGATGAAATGCATACTTCTTTTGAAGCAGGGCCTATGATCTTTAAGGGAGATATGAAAAAATCAACGTGGCTTGGTACTTATGAAAACTGGAACGTAGATGTGGGTTTAGATTGTGGTTTTTCTGGTAAAGCTCAAATCGGTAAAGGTATGTGGGCTATGCCAGACCAAATGGCTAATATGATGGAACAAAAAATAGGGCATCCTAAATCTGGAGCTAATTGTGCTTGGGTGCCGTCTCCAACTGCAGCTACTTTACATTCGATGCATTATCACAAAGTAAACGTATTTGAGGAACAAGAAAAAATTAAATCTAGAGCTAAAGCAAAATTAGAGGATATATTAGAAATTCCTAAGGCAGATAGGCCCAATTGGCAAATTGAAGACATAAACCGAGAGCTAGAAAATAATGCTCAGGGTATTTTGGGTTATGTAGTGAGATGGATTGATCAAGGTGTAGGTTGCTCTAAAGTACCTGACATTAATAATGTTGGCTTAATGGAAGATAGAGCAACTCTAAGAATTTCTTCCCAGCATATAGCTAATTGGTTGCACCATGGAATCTGTAAAAAAGAACAAGTCATGGAAATTATGAAAAAGATGGCTAAGACTGTAGATTTGCAAAATGAAAATGATCCTGAATATCAAAAAATGTCAGAAAATTTCGAAAAATCTATTGCTTTTTCTGCAGCTTGCGACCTAATTTTTAAGGGTAGAACTCAACCTTCTGGCTATACTGAACCACTATTGCATCAAAAAAGATTAGAAAAAAAAAGCTCTTAACTAACCACTAGTAACAGGAACTCTATTTTTAAAAGCTGAAAATAAAGTCCCATCATCGAGTTGCTCGATTTCCCCACCAACGGGCAAGCCTTGGGCTAATTTAGTTATTTTAATTTTATCGTTTTTTATTGTGTCTTCGATATAATGTGCAGTTGTTTGACCTTCAACTGTTGCGCTCGTTGCAATAATTACCTCTTTTAAATTATTTTTTTTGATTCTTTTTACTAATGACTCAATTAATAAGTTTTTTTGTTCATAATTTTCACTTGAATTTAATGTTCCGCCCAAAATATGGTAATGACCTTTAAATATTTTAGCTGAATCAATTACCCACATATCTGCTAAATTTTCAACAACACAAATCTTGTCATACGAATTATCTGTAGCGCAAATACATACTTTATCATTAACTTTTAAGTTTCCACAATCTACACAACGCACTACATTTTTGTAAACTTGAGCTAGTGATTTAGCTAAAGGTTTAACCATTTTTTCTTTATTATTTATTAATTTTAATATTATTCTTTTTGCTGATTTCGGTCCTAGGCCTGGTAGTTTTGAAAATTGTTTGATCAACTCATTTATTTCAGGAATATCATTATCCATTAGAAAGGCAGTTTTAGATCAAAAGGCAAATTTAAACCACCTGTTACTTTTGAGAGTTCTTCGGCGGATTTCTTTTTTAGATTTTCTTTTGCATTGTTAAATGCGGCAATAATTAAATCATTTATTATGTCTTGATTTTCTTTCTTAGCTTCATCACTTATAAAAATAGATTTTATCTCATAATCTCCAGTTAAAATAACTTTAACTAATTTTCCACCAGCCTCTCCTTCTACTTCAATTTTTTTTATTTGCGCTTGTGCTTCCTTCATTTTATCTTGCATGGCTTTTGCTTTAGAGAGCATGTCATTGAAATCAGTCATTATATTCCTCTTCTTTTATATCTACTAGTTTGGCGTCAGGGAAAGCCTCTTTGATTTGAGAAGCTAATTCACTTTTTTTAAATTCTGATAATTCTGAGGATTTTTGCTCCATATTTTGCTCATAAATACTTTTTACATCACTATTTTTACTTAAAGATATAACCCATCTTTCTCCCGTCCATAGTAAAAGTTTTTCTGTTAGGTTTTTAATAAAATTTTTGTTCAATTTTTCATTAAAACTTATGTCTATTTTTCCTTTTCTAAAACTAACTAATTTTACATTCCTCTCTAAGTCAAATTTTAGCTCAACCTCTTTTTCTTTATTAGCTTTTTTTATTAAATCTTGAAAATTTGTAATCTCAATTTTTGTATTATTAGTATCTAATAAATTTTTAATTGGATTTGTTTTTAATTGATCGGTATTTTTTAATTGATTTTTTACTTGACTAGGTAGATCTGTGTCTTGATTTGACTCTTTTACAGATTGACCAACTAGATTTTGAGATTTATTATCTGCTGTATTTTCAATTAAAATTTCTTTTTTAACTTCAATATTTTTTAAATGTACCATTTGCATAATATACATTTCTAAAGTTAAATTTTCATTTCCAATTAATCTTAATTCATCAATAGTTTTAATTGTAAGTTGCCAAAATAACCCTATATCCTGCATATCAATATTTTTAGAATATTCGTCAACCATTTGGGACTCTGTCTCTGAAACAGATTGATCTTTATCAAATGAACCCAAATTAATTCTTCTACTAAAAATATATAAAACCTCTAAAATATCGTTTAAAAAATTTTTTGCATCTAAACCACTGTCGATCATTTCCTTTAAATAAATTAACGCTTGTTTTTCATTTCCACTTAAGACTTCTTTGAATAGAGAAATAATTTTTGTTCTATCAACTAGACCCAGCATTTCTCTTACATCTTTTGCTTCAACAAAGTTATTTTTATTGATTGATTGAGATATTAGTGCGCGGTCTAAAAGCGAAATCGCATCTCTAACTGAGCCTTCGGATGTTCTGGCAATTAAATTAATTGCGTCATCTGAGATTTTTCCATTTTCTTTTGAGGCAATTTTTTTTAAGTGTACACATAGCTGATCAACGCCGACTCTTTTTAAATCAAACCTTTGGCACCTAGATAGAATTGTAACTGGTATTTTTCTTACTTCCGTTGTTGCTAGAATAAACTTTAAACTTGGTGGTGGTTCCTCCAAAGTTTTTAGCAAACCATTAAAAGCTTGTTTTGAGAGCATATGTACTTCATCTATAATAAATATTTTAAATTTTGCGCTTGTAGGACTATATTTTGAATTTTCAATTAGCTCTCTAACATCATCAATACCAGTTTTCGAAGCAGCATCCATTTCTAATATATCCATATGATTAGAGTTTATAATTTCAGCACAATGACAGTATTCGTTAGTTTTGCACTTTTCGCCTTCAATAAAATTTTTAGTACAATTTAAAGCTTTAGCAATTAATCTTGCTGTTGTTGTTTTCCCAACTCCTCTTATTCCAGTTAATAAATAAGCGTTAGGAGTTTTATTTAATTTAATCGCGTTAGTAATCGTTTGAGCCATTACTTCTTGGCCTATCAAATCTTTAAATTCTTGGGGCCTATATTTAAGTGCTAAAATTTTGTTAATCATATTAAAAGAGGCAGGCAACAACCTGAATAGTTTTCACTACGGCTGCTTCTTTTCAGACCTGACCGGGTTTATGAAACATCCACCTGATGCCAACCTCATTATGAGTATATCAAGATCAATTTGAATACTACAAGTCTAGATTTGAATTTTGTGGACTATTTTTGCCTAAATGTAGAGGCTTCATAAACACCTAAAATATTTAATGTTACTGTATGAAACCCAAGTTCTTCCATAGCTTTTTTTACTCCAGACTCCTCAATGTGACCTTCCAGATCAAGATAAAAATTAGCTTGATCAAAAGTATTTTTTACCGAAAAACTTTCTAATTTTGTTAAATTAACTTGATTAGTTGCAAAACCACCTAAGCATTTATAAAGAGCTGATGGCTCGCTTTTTACTCTAAAAATGCAACTTGTTATAAATTTTTTTTCTTTATTGTATTCTGGTTGCACTATATTTTTCCCCATAACAAGAAATCGAGTAACATTCCCTTTTTCATCCTCTATATTTTTTTCTAAAATTTTTAGTTTATAAATTTCAGCCGAAAGATCTGAGGCAATAGCTGCAATAGATTTATCATTTCCATCGGCCAGATCTTTTGCTGATCCTGCTGTGTCAGCAGATATAATCGGTAAAAATTTATTTTTCATAATTATTTTTTGACATTGGCCTAAAGCCTGTGCGTGACTTCTAACATATTTTATATCTTCTAATTTTGCCTCTGGTTTACAAAGTAAGTTATGCTCTACATTTAAAAAAAATTCGCCATGAATTTGTAATTTGTATCTTGGTAAAAGATAATGAATATCTGCTACTCTTCCAGCTAAAGAATTTTCTATAGGAATTATAATTTTATAATTTTCGTCTTCGTAAGCATTTTTAAAAGTTTCTTCAAAAGTTGAGCAAGTTTTTATTTCTGCATCCTTGAATAAACTGTTCGCAGCTATATGTGAATATGCACCGAGCTCTCCTTGTATTGCAATTTTAATTTTTTTCATTTTTTTCCATTAATTTTTTAACTTCAATTAGATCTTCTTCGGTGTCAACACTTAAAGGTGAAGTTTCCAAAAACCCTACATGTATCTTCAAATTATTTTCTAAAGCTCTCATTTGCTCCAAATTTCTTTCTATCTCAAACTTACTTCTTTTGAGTCTAACATATTGTATTAAAGCCTTTTTAGTAAATCCATAAATTCCAATATGGTGGTATGCAAAATCATTATGGCCTGTAGTAATTTTCCTATCAAAATCAGAGACTATAGCAAATGATAATTTTTTAATTTTTTCTTTTGTAAAAACTTTTACTACGTCTATTTCATTAACTTCATTACTTAATAGAGTAGAGGCTAAAGTAGCAATTTCACATTTCCCCTGCTTCATATAGTCAATTAAGTGTTTAATGGATTCAGGTTTGATATTTGGCATATCACCTTGGAGATTAATAATAATATCTGGTTCACTTTTTAATGTCTTTTCAAAAACTTCAAAAATTCTATCTGTGCCAGTTTCATGAAATTCAGATGTTTTAATTGCTTTTCCACCTATTTTTTTCACAATTTCAATTATTTCTTGGTCAGGTGAAGCAACAAATACGTCTCCCACTTTTGATTTAACTGCCGCATCATATACATGCAATATCATTTCTTTATTGTTTATAAGTTTCAGAGGTTTGTTGGGAAATCTTCGAGCATCTAGTCTAGAGGGTATTATTATAGCTGTTTTATTCATAATTATGCGTCTCAAAGACGCAAAAAAATATTAAGTAAATTAAGTTTTTTTTTTACAGTCGTGTTATATGTCAATAGGTTTATCAAAATTATGGACAGTTTTGAAATAAATAAAATTATTGCTGCAATTCTTCTAACGGCTTTAATTATCATAGGTATTGGAAAATTCGCAGACATAATTTTTCATGTAGATAAACCCAAACAATCAGCCTACAAAATTGAGGGATTAGAAGCCGTAGAACCATCAAATGTAGCAGTTAAGTCCAAGACAAAAGAAATAGTAGATATTAAACAATTGCTTGCGATGGGTGATTTAGTTCATGGAGAAAAAGTTTTTAAAAAATGCAGTGCTTGTCATATGGTGGCAGCTGATGGAAAAAATATGATAGGACCAAATTTATGGGGAGTAATAGGAAGACAAGCTGGTTCTGTTAAAGACTATAAATACTCTAAAGCAATGATTGCATATGCTAAGGAATGGAATTTTGAAGAAATGAATGCTTACTTAATTAAACCACAAGCTTATATTAAAGGGACGAAAATGGCATTTGCTGGTTTAAGAAAAGAAAAAGATAGAGCTTCTGTTATTTTGTATATGAATTCAAAAAGTAGCAATCCTAAACCATTGCCTTAGGCTAAGCACCAGTTAATAATACTTTTTTGAGCGTGTACCCTATTGAGCGCTTGTTTCCAAACAACTGATTGTTTACCATCAATAACTTCATTTGTTACTTCCTCTCCCCTTCCAACAGGTAAACAGTGCATAAAAATTGCATCTCTTTTGGCATATTTCATTAATTTTTTATTTACTTGATATTTCTTTAAATTTTTCTTTTTAAATTTTTTATTTACCTTATCGTTCATGGAAATCCATTTATCAGTCATAACACAATCTGAGTCTTTTACAGCTTCTACAGGATTTTCCGATATCATAAGTTTTACATTATTTTTTTTTGCCCATTTTAAGATTTTTTTTTCAGGTGAATATTTTTTAGGACATCCAATTTTTAATTTGAATTTAAATTTTCCCGCCGCTTCAATAAGGGAATTCGACATATTGTTATTCCCATCTCCTAGCCAAGATATAGTTCTATTTTCGATATTTCCCTTTATTTCCTCAAAAGTAAGAATATCTGACATAATTTGACATGGATGACTTTGATCTGATAGTCCGTTGATAATAGGTATTTCCAAATACTTTCCAAACTCCTCTAAATTATCATGAGATGCGGTTCTGAGCATTACAATATCAACATACTCGCTTAATACTTTAGCAGTATCTTTTAAAGTTTCATCGCCTTTTCCATAATGAATTCCATCTGGATTTAAAGTAATAGAATGTCCGCCTAATTGTTGAACAGCTATGTCAAACGACATTCTTGTTCTGGTAGATGGTTTTTCGAAAATCATAACCATAGATTTGCCTTCAAAAGGTTTATCTTCATCAGGTGCGGACTTATTTAATTTTTTTCTTTTTTCTTTCCTAGATTTAGCCTGCTCTATAATTGATCTTAAATCATTAGAGGATAAATCAGAGATGTTAATAAAATTTTTCATTAATATTTTTTACACACGTTTTCCAGAATTTTTAATGCTAGATTAATTTCATTTCTTGTAACTGTTAAAGGAGGCAAAAGTCTGACAACATTTTCAGATGCTCTGACAGTTAAAAGTTTATTATCCATTAATTTTTGAATAAAGTTAGCTTGATTTATATGTAAAGCTAAACCTATTAATAATCCTTTGCCTCTAACTTCTTTAATTACTCTAGGATATTTGTTTTTTAATTTTTCTAATTCTTTATAAAAATAATTTCCTTTAAATCTTACTTTGGCAAGAAAGTTTTTTTTAAACAGAATGTCCAATACTGCATTTCCAGCGCTCATTGCTAATGGATTTCCGCCAAATGTAGAGCCATGCGTTCCTGGTTTCATGCCTGATGCAACTTTTTTATTTACTAATACTGCTCCAATAGGAAATCCACCACCTATCCCTTTTGCAATTGGAACGATATCTGGTTTAATTTTAGCGTACTCGTAAGCCATAAATTTTCCACTTCTTCCAATGCCACATTGAACTTCATCTAAGATAAGTAAAATTTTTTTTTTATTACATAATTTTCTCAATCCTTTTAAGCAATAGTCAGGTATTACTTTAATTCCTCCCTCACCCATAATTGTTTCAACCATAATGGCTGCTGTCTTATTAGTTATAGCTCTTTCCAATTTTTTGTGATCTCCAAAATTAAAATGGTCAAATCCTTCTACTTTTGGGTAAAATCCTTCAGTCATTTTTTTACTATTGCTTGCGAAAATTGTTGCTAAAGTTCTTCCATGGAAACTATTGTTAATACATAAAATTCTATTCTTTTTAGATTTGCCCTTAGAATAAAAATATCTTCTAGCAAATTTAATAGCTGCTTCGGTCGCTTCGGCGCCTGAGTTTTGGAAAAGAACGTAATCTGCAAATGTTTTTTGTTTTAATCTTTTAGCTAATTTTTCTTGCTCCGGTATGGTAAAAACATTTGAAACATGCCATAACTTTTTTGATTGTTTTTGAATAGCTTTGTTCAAATAATCATTAGAATGGCCTAAACAATTTACTGCTATACCTTGTACAAAATCTAAATATTTGGTGCCCTTTGTAGAGTAAAGAAAACTACCTTTGCCTCTTTTAAAAGATATTTTTTTTCTGTTATATGTTTTTAATATTGCGCTCATAGTTTAAGATCTTATCTTATAACCTTTTTTAAATAAAAGATAAGCAGCTAACCAAGTTAAAAAGCTCAAAAAACATAAATAAATAATTCCCGTTTTAATAGACCCGTCCGCAACTCCGATAAAACTGTATCTAAAACCATCAATCATATAAAAAAAAGGATTAGCTTCACTTATGGTTTGTAAAAATTTCGGCAATCTATCTATAGTATAAAAAGTGCCTGATAAAAAAGAGAGCGGAACTATTACAAAATTAGTCACAGTAGCCATGTGATCAAATTTTTCAGCCCAAAGCCCAGCTATAATTCCTATGTTTCCTAAAATGAAAGATGATAAAAATGTAAACAATGCTAGCATAAAAAAATGTTTTATCTCTAAATCTATAATCAAATAAAAAGTCAAAATTGAAATAATCGCAATCATAAAACTCCTTGTCACTGCAGCTAAAGATATTGAAATTGTTACTTCAGCAGCTGATAGTGGGGCATAAAGCAAATCGACTATATTTCCTTGTATCTTGCTGATCATAAAAGAAGAGGACGAATGGGAAAAAGATTGTTGTATTACCTGCATAGCAATTAACCCGGGTGCTAAAAAAATTATAAATGGAACCCCTAATACATCGCCTCTTTGAGATCCTATAGCTAAAGTCAAAACTAGTAAAAACAAAAGAGAGGATATTAAAGGAGAAAAAATAGTTTGAATCCAAACATTTAAAAATCTTAAAGTTTCCTTTTGATATAATGTCCAAGCTCCAACCCAATTAATTAGGCCAAATCTTCTTTTTCCAATTTTATATTTTTTTGTTATTTCAACCATTGATAGTCTTATAACTCCTTTTTAAAAAAACTGTGCAAAACTAAAGCTATTAACAGCTTTAATTCGTTTTAATGTTTTAAATCTCTACATAATGTTTTAGTCATAGTAAAACTACTAAATATAGCAAAAGTATACTATGAGTTGGACTAGCGAGAAAGTTGAAAAATTAAAAGAACTTTGGTCGAAAGGACATACGGCCAGCCAAATAGCTGAAACTTTAGGTGACACAACTCGTAATGCTGTAATTGGAAAAGCACATAGACTTAATTTAGAGGCAAGAGCCCCATCTAAACAATCTAATTCATCCAAATCTAAAGATAGTAGACAAAACATTAAACGAGGCATAGCTCCAATGTCTAGAAAAGCGAAATTTCAGTCTATCTTACTTGATAAAAATTTCGAACCAGAAAATCCAAAATCTTTAGAAGAGTTAACCGAAGAAACTTGTAAATGGCCTATTGGTCATCCCAATGAAGAAAAATTTTATTTTTGTGGGCGTAAACCAGAAAATGACTTTCCGTATTGTAAACTTCATATTTTGTATGCTTTCCAGCCTAAGAATCAAAAAGAAGATGATCTGGGCGAAGAGATACCAGAGTTTATTGAAAAAAAAGTAAAATCAGCCGGTTAAATTATTTGCATTTTTTGCACAAACCAAAAAATTCTAAATTAAATCTTTTAAACTTCATTCCTTTTTTATGATTAAATTTTGATAAATACTTTGAAAGTTTTGGATCACTAATTTCATCTACAAATTCACAACTCTCACAAATTGAAAAAGCAGTAGCTTTTGAAATTTCACAATTAGAATTTCTGCATGCAACAAAAGCATTTTTGCTTTCAATTTTATGAATTTTTCCTGCTTCTATTAATTTGTCTAAAGCTCTGTAAATTTGTTGGGGTGCGTTAATACCCTTTTTTTGAACATTGAATAAAATTGAATATGCCTTTAGAGGACCTTTAGCTTTTTCAATAATATCAAGTACAATTTGTTGATTTTTAGAGAATGTTTGTGTTTGTGCCATAATATATTTTACCAACTCATATCTATTTTTTCAATTCAGAAAATTTCTTAGTCTTTATAAGTGTAATCAAAAAAAGTATTAAAGCGGCAGTTATAATTGATGGGCCTGATGCAGTGTTAAATTCTAAAGAAGAAAACAATCCTATTAAAATTGATAATAGTCCTCCAATAGTCGACAAAACAACCATCTGTAATGGATTGTTAGAAATATTTCTTGCAAGAGCTGCAGGGATAATTAGCATTCCGGTTATTAGAAGAAGTCCGACTATTTTAATTGAAATAGCAATTATTGCTGCCATCAAAATTGTGAATATTGCATTATATCTATCGGGCTTCATTCCCTCTGCTTTAGCTAAATCGTAATTTATTGTGGAAGCAAACAAGGGTTTCCAAATGAATTTTAAAATAGTTAAAATAAATATCCCACCAACCCAAATTAATAGTAAATCGTTTTGATTTACAGCCAATATATCGCCAAACAACAAACCCATAACATCAAATCTAATAGTCGTTAAAAATCCAATAATTACAAGTCCTATTGCTAGTGATGAATGGGCTAATAAACCTAATAAAGCATCGTTAGGAAGATTTGTTTTAGTTTGAAGTTGAAGAAGGAAAATTGCTAAAACTGCTGATATTAAAAAAACTGAAAACGCAATATTAAGTTCAAATACTAAAGCCATAGTTACACCCAATAGAGCTGAGTGTGCAAGTGTGCCTGCAAAAAAGGACAGTCTTCTCCAAATTACAAAGCATCCCAGTGGACCTGTAATTAAAGCTATTCCAATTCCGGCAAGTAAAGCTCTTATAAAAAAATCATCTAGCATATTATTTTTGATCTATTGTTCCATCCTGAGAGTGAGTATGGTCATGTTTATGTTCGTATAAAGATAAAATATTTGAAGCTCTATCACCAAACAATTCCTTATATTTGCTGTCTTTTACAATTTTTTGGGGTGTTCCAGAACAACAAACATGTCCATTTAAGCATAATACGAAATCAGTAGCAGACATTACTACATGTAAATCATGTGAAATTAAAAGTATTCCACATTTCATTTTTTCTGAAATTTGCTTGATTAATTCATATAATGCAATTTCACCTTTAAAATCAACACCTTGCACAGGCTCATCAAGAACTAATAATTCTGGTCTTTTAGAAATAGCTCTTGCTATCAAAACTCTTTGAAACTCACCTCCAGATAAATTGCTTAAACTTTTATCTTTTAAATGTTCAACTCCTGTTAAATTCAAAGCAGAATTAATTTGATCTTGAGTTAATTCTTCTGTCAGAGTCATGAAATCCAATACTCTAATTGGTAAGGTCCAATCTATTGAAATTTTTTGAGGTACATACCCTATTTTATCGGTGTATGTTTTAACTTTACCATCTATCTTTTTATAAATACCAAGAGCAATTTTAGCCGTAGTTGATTTTCCAGAACCATTTGGACCGATTAATGTAACTATTTCTCCTTGTTTAACCTCTAAAGAAACATCTCTTACTAATGATTTTCCATTTAAAGAAATCCCTACATTTTCAACTTTAAGTAGTATCTTTTTATTATCAGGCATAATTATATCTCTTGACCTTAAACATGTTATATTATAACACACGTTACTTTATAACACTATGATAAACAAATTTTTAAAGCTTACAATTACTTTATTTTTTACATTTGCTATAAATTTTTCAGCTAATGCAGATATTAAAGTGGTAGCTTCTATTAAGCCTATACATTCATTAGCAAGTTATTTGATGGATGGAGTGGGTGAACCAGATTTAATCGTAGATGGATATAATTCTCCTCATGGATTTGCTTTAAAACCATCGCACGCTAAAATGTTGCAAAATGCTGACTTAATATTTTGGGTTGGTGAAGACTTGGAAAGTTTTTTGGAAAAACCATTAAAATCAATAGCAAAGAAAGCCGAAAAAATAGAATTAATGGAGATTAAGAAATTAACTAAATTGGAATTTAGAGAAAGAAACATATTCGAAGGCCATGATGATCACGGACACGATGATCATAAAGAACATGGTCATAAAGAGGATAAACATGATGATCATAAAGAACATGGTCATAAAGAAGATAAACATGATGATCATCACGAACATGCGCATGGTGAACATGATCCACATATTTGGCTTGATCCAATGAACGCAAAAGTAATTTTAAGTGAAATGGCAGAACATCTAATAGAAAACGATCAAGAAAACGCTTCTAAATATAAAGCTAACTTAAAAAAAGCACACAAAGATTTAGATAAACTTGTTAAAAAAGTAAAATCTGAGCTAAATAAAGATTTTAAATCAATTGTTTTCCATGATGCCTACCAATATTTTGAAAAAAGATTTGATGTAAATGTTTTGGGAGCTTTTACAGTAAATACGGATGTGATGCCTGGTGCTGAACAATTATCTGAGATTAGAGAAGTAATTGAGCATGAAAAAGTAAGCTGTGTGTTTTCTGAACCTCAATTTAACCCTGATATAATCAAAGCAGTAGCAAAAGACACAAATATTAAAACCGGAGTTATAGATCCATTAGGAGCCACTTTAACTCCAGGAAAAACTTTATATTTTGATCTAATTAGTAATATGTCTAAGTCCTTTAAAAGTTGTTAATTTTTAAGGTCAAAGTATCTTTCTCTTATAAATTGTAATAAATCCTTAACAAATATCAATTACAAAGGAGATCAGATGTTTATTAAAAAATATCTTAAATGGATAAGCACTTTTTTAGTTTTAACAGGCATTTTATTAACTAACTTAAATATGTATCCAATAAATATAATGTTTCATGGTTCTGGAGTTGTAGGTTGGACGATAGCAGGTTTTTTATCAAAAGATAAAGCTATACTTACAAACTTTGGTTTACAGATTCCATTATTTCTAATCGGATTTTATCAAATACTTTTTTAGATAATGAAAAATGTTCTTTTTGTTTGTACTGGAAATTCTGCTCGCAGCATCATTGCTGAAAGCATAATCAATCATAGTTATAAAGATAAATTTAAAGGCTTTAGTGCAGGGAGCAACCCTTCAGGTAAAATAAACCCTTATATAAAAAATTTTTTACAAAAAAAAGGTTTTGATCTCGAAAAATGTTATTCCAAAAACTTTGATGAATTTTTAAATAATAAAATAAAAATAGATCATGTTTTTACGGTTTGTAGTAATGCTCATAACGAGGTTTGTCCGATTTGGCCTGAAAAAAAAGAAATTATTCATTGGGATATTGAGGATCCTGTAAAAAAATTTGAGAATACAAATGATCCAAATGAAATAAACGATATATCTCAATTAACTTTTGATGATATAAATTCTAGAATTGAGGATTGGATTAAAAATGAGAAATAATTCTAAAATTTTTTACGGAGAGTTTATTGGAAGTTGTTTCTTAGTCATGATTATTGTGGGTTCTGGTATAATGGCACAAAACTTGACTGAAGATATTGCTGTAATGCTAATAGCTAACGCTTTAGCAACTGGCGCAGGATTATTTGTTCTGATTACATCAATCGGAGATATTTCAGGAGCACATTTTAATCCAGTAGTAACAATGGCAATGTATCTTACAAAGAAGATTAAAAAAAATTTAATTATCATTTATATTTCAGCTCAAATCTCAGGTTGCTTGTTGGGAGTAATGCTTGCAAATTTTATGTTTGAACTACCCGTGATAGAATTGTCACAAAAAGTAAGGCCAGGAATTAATATTTTTATTGCAGAACTTATTGCTACCTTTGGATTAATTTTTGTGATTTTTGGATCTTTAAGAGGTGGAAAACTCACAGTTGCTTCCTCAGTTGCGACTTATATAACTGCAGGTTACTGGTTTACCTCTTCAACTTCATTTGCAAATCCAGCGGTAGCAATTGCAAGAACTTTTACAGACACATTTACTGGAATAAATTACTTAAATACTCCTAGTTATATCATTGCTGAAATTATTGGAGCTATTATAGCAACTATAATTATAAAAAAATTAATTCTCTAGCGAATAACCAGCTGATCGAACTGTTCTAATTAAAGGTTTTGAACCTTCAATGTTAATTGCTTGTCTTAATCTAGTGATATGAACGTCAACTGTTCTTGATTCAACATTTATATCTTCTCCCCAAACTTGCTCTAGAAGTTGTTCTCTGGAATATACTCTTTTGGGCTGAGTGATTAGAAAATCTAATAATTTAAATTCTTTTGGTCCAAGAGATACCTCTTTATTTTGACGATAAACTTTCATAGATTCTCTATCTACCTTTAAATCAAGATAAATAATTTCTTCATTGACTACGTTTGGTTTCACTCTTCTTAGCATAGCTTTTATTCTTGCTAGAAGTTCAGGAAAGCTAAATGGTTTAGTTAAATAATCTTCTGCTCCGCTTTCTAGACCTTTTACCTTGTCTTCTTCTTCGCCTTTAGCAGTGAGCATTATAATAGGTATGCCTTTAACTTTTTTATCATGCTTTAAATGCTGACAAATTTGTATTCCTGAAAGATCAGGTAGCATCCAATCTAGTAAGATCAAATCTGGTTTTTTTTCTTTAATTAAAGATAAGGCTTCTTCACCATTTTCACTTGATGAAACTTTGAATCCTTCTTTTTCAAGATTATATCGTAGTAGTGTTTGTATGGATTTTTCATCTTCAACTACAAAAATATGTGCGCTCATCAGCTGTCTAGAGGTTTGCCTTTTGGTCTAGCTCCTTCTAAATATTCACCCTCAATTAAATAATAAAGTGACTCTGCTATATTTGTAATGTGGTCTCCAGCTCTTTCAATATTTTTTGTTACAAATAGTAAGTGCTTAGCCATTTCTAAATTTTTCTTATCTTTTTGAAGGTAATTGGCTACTTCATTCATTGCTAAATTAGTTAGATCATCAACTTGTTCATCTTTTCTCCAAATTTCTACAGCTTTCTCTTTTGACTTATTTAAGTAAGCGTCTAAGACATCCTTCAATTGCTTCTGCACTAGATCACCCAATCTTCTTAAACTGTTTACCAACTCGTCAGGTAAATCAATTGGTAAGGGAGTGACTTTTTTTGCGACACTTTTTGCTAAATCGCCTATTCTTTCTAAATCATGTGAGATTTTCATTGTTGAAATAGTAATTCTTAGATCAACGGCCATTGGCGCACGTTTTACTAATACTGTTGTAATTTGATTATCTATAGCAGATCTAAGTGCATTAATTTTACTATCATTTTTAACAATCTTATCGACGGACTCTTTATCTAGCTTAATTACAGCTTCCATAGCATCTGCAAGTTGACTTTCGGTAAGACTGCCCATTTTAACCAAATCATCATTAAGACTTTGCATTTCTTCTGAGTAAGACTTAACTGTATGTCCAGTATCTGACATTTAACCAAACCTTCCTGTTATATAATCTTGTGTCATTTTATTAGCCGGGTTCTTAAAAATTTTTTCTGTTGTATCAACTTCGATTATTTTGCCCAAATGGAAAAAACCTGTTTTCTGTGAAACTCTCACTGCTTGGGCCATCGAATGTGTTACTATAACAATTGTATAGCTTTTCTTCAAATCATCTATTAACTCTTCTATTTTTGCTGTTGCAATAGGGTCTAATGCAGAACAAGGTTCGTCCATAAGTATTACTTCTGGATTTACCGAAAGGGCTCTTGCGATACATAATCTTTGTTTAAAACACCACCATTTGTTCCCTCTAAAATATCTTTTGGACC
>CACCPR010000005.1 GCA_902548045.1 uncultured Pelagibacteraceae bacterium | reverse complement strand
CCATCGCTCTAATTTTTGGAGCTCCACTAACTGTGCCTGCAGGAAAACCAGATAATAATGTCTCAAATAGAGAAAATTTATTATTAAATTTACCAATAACATTTGAGACGATATGCATTACATGGGAATATTTTTCAATTTTGAATTTTTCTGTTACTTTCACCGAATTAATTTTAGCCACCTTTCCAACATCATTTCTTCCTAAATCAAGCAACATAAGATGTTCAGCTAATTCTTTTTTATCTTTTAAAAGTTCTATTTCGTATTTTTTGTCTTCAACATTATTTTTTCCTCTGGGTCTAGTGCCTGCGATTGGTCTAATTGTTAATTCATTTTTTCTCAGGCGAACAAGTATTTCAGGGCTACTTCCAAGCACGTTAAAATCTTCATAATTAAAATAAAACATGAATGGAGAAGGATTAGATTTTCTTAGGTAGTTATAAATTTCAATGGGTTTTTTTTCTAATTTTCTCTTAAAACGTTGACTTAAAACTACTTGAAAAATATCTCCTTTTTTAATGTAATTTTTTGCTTTGTTTACTAAAAACTTGAATCTTTCTTTAGTTATATTTGATTTAATTGGACTCTTATTTTTTTTAAAAGTCAACGTTTCTGGTAATTTTATATTTTCATAGTTTTCATACAAATCAAATTTTTTTAAGATATTATTATAAGCTTCCTTGTAATTTCTTATTTTTATGTCTGAATAAACATTTTCAATATAAAAAATTTTCTTTTTAAAATTGTCGTAAATTACTAAGCTTCTAGGTCTAGCCAATCTAATATCAGGTATATTAAGATCATCTTTGCATTTGTCAGGAATATTTTCGATATAACGAATTACATCGTAAGAAAAATATCCCACAAGCATAGAGGACATTGAGGGTAATTGATTGGGAATTCTCATATTAAAACTTTTTATTAACTTATTTACATATGACAGTGGATCAGCTTTAATTTTAAATTTTTTTCCCAAGGAATAAACTGTAATTTTATTTTTACTTATATCCCAAATTTTATCAGGATTAAGGCCAATAATTGTATATCGTCCTCTCACTTTCCCTTTTTCTACTGACTCAAAAATGAAACTATTTTTTTCAGCTAATAAAAATTTATATAAATTTTCAACTTTAAAATATTCGTCACATTTTTTAGATCTAAATAAAATTTGATTTTTATTTTTTAAATGAATTTTTTTAAATTTATCAAAATTGGAATTAATTTGCATTAAAATGAATTTTTTACACGCTCAATTGTTCTTTCGTTTAACTCCACTTTATATTTTTGATTAAGACTATTATCAAAAATTCTATAAATTTTGTTAACTAAATTTAGTCTAGCTTTTGCTTCATATTTTTCAAAAGCATTAGATTTTTTTTCTAGTTTTTTATATTTAGTATTTTCTACTAAAATTAAATAATTTTTAGATAATTTTCCATCTGTAATTAAGTTTATATCTCCATTATTTGTAGAAAAAATTCTTTTAATAATTTGTTCAGTAAAAACATCATTTTGTTTTAAATCTGTAATTTTATATTCTTTTATTGATAAATTATTATCTTTAGCAAATTTTTCCATTGCAAGTTTATCAAATTTATTTGAACTAATTTTTTTTGCAATTTCAGCATTTGTATTTATTTTTATCTCAAAATTTAATTGAGTGTTTATAGCTTTCAAAACATCTGGATCTTTAATATTTTTTTCTTTCTTTTGAAGAGACTGTATTTCAACTAGAAAATATTTATTTTTAATTTTTAAAATTTCAGGAGATTGAATATTTTTTATAGAATAAATTTTATTGAACAACTCGTCGGAGATTAAATTTACTTTATTCTTATCTATATTTTCTTTTTTTTTGTTAACATTTTCAATTTTATTAACTTTAAGGTTATTATCTTTACTCGCTTCTTCAAAAGTTTGTCCATCTAAAATATTATTTTCTATTATGTCTAGTTGTTTAAAAAAAGATTCATTGTATTCCGCAGAATTAGATATATTTTGTGGATTAATTTCGGCGTAACGAATAGTTTTGTATTCTTCTATAAATATATTTTTATTTTTTTCAAAAACTTCTTTTACGCGCTTTTGAGAAGGTTTTTTATCTGCATGGTATTTTTCTAAATCTAAATACTTTATAATTTTAATTTGGTTTTCTTCTCTAAAAGCTTTTTCTACCAGTGAATATGGGATTGTTATACCTCCTCCTAAAAAACCTAAAAGTTGCCTTCTAGACTCTTGTTCTACAATATTTTTTTCGAACGAGGGGGCTGTTACACCACTTTTAAGAAGAAACTTTTCGTACTTCGTTCTTGAAAATTTTTTATCCTTAAAAAATAATTTATCATTTTTTATAATATCTCTTAATGAGTTGTCACTTACAGTTATCCCTTCTTGATCTATTTCCAAAGTCATTACTTTTCTTCCAATATATTCAGACAAAATCTTTTCAACTAAATTTGTTTTCGGTAAACTTTTTATTTCCTCTTGGCTCAAATTTAATCGATTGAGGTACCTCATAAATTCTTGCGTACTTATTTTTTTTGAGTCAATCGTAGCTATTACATTTTGATTTCCTCCTCTAAATACATCACCCATACCCCAAAATACAAATGGCAAAATTATTATACCTACAAGAAGCTTTACAAAAAAAGATTTAGATAATTTTCCTATTGAAGTTGCCATTTTATTAATTTAATAAGTGTTTAAAATAATACACCTATAGATTAAAATTTAAACTAAGGCAAATAATGAGATATTTTATTGGAAATTGGAAAATGTTCGGTATTCCAAAATCAATAAATATACTAAATAAGATTAATTTTTTTTATACAAGAGATAAAAATCGAAATAAGTATAAAGTGATTATTACTCCTCCTTACACTCTCATTGAGAATTTCTCAAAGCATTTTAAGAATAAGAAATTATCTATAGGTTCACAAAACTGTTTTCAAAAAGATAATTTTTCATCTAACACGGGAGCTATAAGTCCATATATGCTCAAAACTGTCGGAGCTAAATACACTTTAGTAGGTCATTCTGACAATCGAAATGAGGGAGATAATGATAAAAAGCTTAAAGATAAAGTTAGGCATGCTTTAAAAAATAATTTAAAAGTTGTTTTTTGCATTGGTGAAAACAAATCAGAAAAAAAAAACAAAAAAACATTTATTGTTTTAAAAAGACAGTTAATGAGAGTTTTAGAAAAAAAATTTAATAAAAATAATATTATTGTTGCTTACGAACCAATTTGGTCCATCGGTACTGGCAAAATACCTACTAAGGAAGAGTTAGTAAAGACAATAAAGTTTATTAAGAGCATTCTAGGAAAAATTTTTAGAAAAAATATTCCTCCAGTTTTGTACGGAGGTTCAGTTGACAATAATAATATCAAATTTTTTGAAGATATTAGATTATTAGACGGTTTTTTGATCGGAGGGGCATCAAAATCGTCTAAAAAATTTATTGATATAATAAAGAATTACTATAGATAAATGAAATGGAAAGTTTGCTTATTGGCATAAATATTGTTTTAGCGATAATATTAGTTATTGTAATTTTGCTTCAGAAGTCAGAAGGTGGTGCATTGGGTTTAGGTGTTTCACAAGATAATTTCACGTCAACAAGATCTGTCGGAAGTTTTTTAACTAAGTTTACCTCAGCTATTGCCGCACTGTTCATTATTTGTAGTGTTATTATTGTGGCGATATCCAGAGACGAACTTCGTGAAACACAATCAGTTTTAGAGAAACAAGAAGAAGAAAATTCTAACCTTCCACAAATTCCAGAGTCTAAATAAATTAAACGCTTTCTATTTATCTATTTCTAAAGTATAACATACTTCCATGGCGCGATACATATTCGTTACTGGCGGCGTGGTTTCATCTCTAGGCAAAGGATTGTCATCTGCATCTTTAGCATATTTATTACAATCAAGAGGATACAAAGTTAGAATTAGAAAATTAGACCCTTATTTAAATGTTGATCCTGGAACTATGAGTCCGTTTCAACATGGTGAAGTTTATGTAACAAACGATGGAGCAGAAACGGATCTTGATCTTGGACACTATGAAAGATTTTCAGGAATTTCTGCTAAAAAAACTGATAATATTACAACAGGAAAAATTTATAATGACGTATTAAAAAGAGAACGTCAGGGAAAATATTTAGGAAAAACTGTTCAAGTTATTCCACATATTACAAATAGAATTAAAGAATTTATTAAAAACGATGTTATTAAAGAAGATTTTGTTATTTGTGAAATTGGAGGAACCGTAGGAGATATTGAAAGTCTTCCATTTTTAGAAGCTATAAGACAATTTTCAAATGAGATTGGAAGAAAAAATACTTTATTTATACACTTAACTTTAGTTCCTTACATGAGAGCTTCTGATGAAATAAAAACAAAACCGACCCAACACTCTGTAAAGGAATTAAGAAGTATTGGAATTCAACCAGACATAATTATTTGTAGATCTGAAAGATCAATTACATTGGAGCAAAGAAAGAAAATCTCACTTTTTTGCAATGTTGACATAGACGACGTTATTGAAACTGTTGATGTTAAGACAATTTATGAAGCTCCAATTAGCTTCAATAAAGAGAAATTAGATAAAAGGGTGTTAAAGTTCTTTAAAATTAAGTCTAAAAAGAAAGCAAACCTTAAACCATGGAAAAATATTACCAAACTAGTCTTAAATACAAAAGAGAGAGTGAACATAGCAATTATTGGTAAATATGTTGAACTTAAAGATGCCTATAAATCTTTAGATGAGGCTTTAACCCATGGAGGTATAGCTAATAATTTAAAAGTAAATCTTGTGAGAATTGAGTCAGACTATTTAAAACCAAAAGAAATTAAAAATAAACTAAATAACGTTTCAGGGATACTTATACCGGGAGGATTTGGTAAAAGAGGAACTGAAGGAAAAATAGCTGCTATTAATTACGCTAGGAAAAACAAAATTCCTTTTTTAGGCATTTGTTTCGGGATGCAAATGGCTATAATTGAATTTGCAAGAAATAAATTAAATATAAAAAAAGCAACTTCAAGTGAGTTTGGTCCTTCTAAGGCTTCAGTTGTTGGTTTGATGAACGAATGGTCAAAAGATGGGAAACTAATGAAAGGTACAGATAAAAATTTAGGCGGAACCATGCGTTTAGGAAGTTTCGAAGCTAGACTTAAAAAAGACACAAAGATAAGCAAAATTTATAAGACTTTAAAAATATACGAAAGACATCGACATAGATATGAAGTTAATATTAATTATAAAAACATTTTTGAAAATAAAGGAATGATTTTTTCAGGCATGTCTCCAGATAATAAATTACCAGAAATCATAGAACTAAAAGATCATCCATGGTTTATAGGTGTGCAATTCCATCCAGAATTTAAATCTAGACCTTTATCTCCGCATCCTTTATTTTCATCGTTTATAAAGGCTGCAAAAATAAAATCAAAAAAATGACAAATCATATAGTAAAATGCTCTAATTTTGAGATTGCTAATGACAAATCATTTACTTTAATTGCAGGTCCGTGTCAGCTTGAAAGCGAAGGTCATGCAATTAAGATTTCAACTGAATTAAAAAAGATTACAGCTGAACTTGGAATTAATTTAATCTATAAAACTTCATTTGATAAAGCTAATAGAACGAGCTTAAAAGGTAAAAGAGGTTTAGGTTTAGATAAATCTTTACCAATTTTTGATAAGATTAGAAAAGAGGTAGGAGTAGCTATCCTTACGGATGTTCATACTGCTGAGCAATGTCAAATTGTTTCCAATCATGTAGATGTTCTTCAAATCCCTGCATTTTTATGCAGACAAACTGATTTATTGATTGCAGCTGCTAAAACTGGAAAAATAATTAATGTAAAAAAAGGTCAATTCTTAGCTCCTTGGGATATGGAAAATGTAATAAAAAAAATAGAAAACTCAGGCAATAAAAATATTTTAATTACAGAAAGAGGCGCAAGTTTTGGTTACAATACCCTTGTTTCTGATATGAGGGCTTTACCAATAATGTCTAAATTTGGTTATCCAATAGTTTTCGATGCGACTCATTCAGTGCAACAACCTGGTGGTATGGGAGAAAAAAGCGGTGGTCAAAGAGAATTCGTTCCTTATTTAGCTAGAGCAGCAATCGCAGTTGGTGTAGGCGCATTATTTATGGAAACTCATGAAGATCCAAATAACGCTCCTTCAGATGGCCCAAATATGATCCCACTAAATGAAGTAAAAAGTTTATTAAAAAAATTAATTGAGATCGATAAATTAGTAAAATAACAATGACAAAAATCAAAAGCGTAAAAGGCAGACAAGTCTTTGACAGTAGAGGTAACCCTACTGTAGAAGCAGAAGTTTTTTTAGAAGACAACACATCTAGAACTGCAATCTCTCCTTCAGGAGCTTCAACCGGAGCTTTTGAAGCTCACGAATTAAGAGATCAAGACAAAAATAACTTTTTAGGAAAAAGCGTTAATAATGCTGTAGAAAATATTAATAAAAAGATTAAATCAAGTTTGATAGGGTTAAATCCTACAGATCAAAGAAAAATTGATAAAATTTTAATAGATTTAGATGGTACAAAAAATAAAAAAAATCTTGGAGCTAATGCAATATTAGCTGTATCTTTAGCTGTTTCAAAATTAGCAGCTGCATCAGTAAACAGACCGCTTTATAAAAGCTTGGGAAAATCTTTTTCTTTACCCATTCCATTAATGAATATTATAAACGGGGGAGTCCACGCTGATAATGATCTTAATATTCAAGAGTTTATGATTAGACCAGATACATCAAAGAGCTTTAAGGATGCTATAGAAAAATGCTTTCTTGTTATTCAAAACTTAAAAATTTTGTTAAAATCAAAAAAAATGCTCACAAATGTTGGAGACGAAGGAGGTTTTGCTCCATCTATTGGCTCAAATGAAGAAGCGCTTGAACTAATTGTAGATGCTATAAATAAATCAAAATTATCACCCGAAAAAGATGTCGTGATCTGTTTAGATGTAGCTGCAAACGAGTTAGTAAATAAAGAAGGTAAATATTCAGTTCAATCAAATAATTTTATTTCATCTGAAGATACAGTAAGTTATTATAAAAAATTAACTTCAACTTACCCTATTAAATCTATAGAAGATCCTTTTGCTGAAGAAGATTGGGACTCATGGAAAAAAATTACATCTGAAATTGGAGATAAGGTTCAAATTGTAGGTGATGATTTATTTGTAACGAACCCCAAGAGGTTAAAAAAGGGCATAGAAAATAAATCTGCAAATAGTATATTAATTAAACCTAACCAAATCGGAACTTTAACTGAAACATTAGAAGTTGTGAGAATGGCCCAAGATGCTAATTTTAGTACAATTATTTCCCACAGATCAGGAGAAAGTGAAGATACATTTATTGCTGATTTAGCTGTAGCAACAGAATCATCTCAGATAAAAACTGGATCTTTAGCTAGATCTGAAAGAGTTGCAAAATATAATAGACTGTTACGCATTGAAGAAGAGCTTGGAAAAGACGTTAAAATGGCTAAAATCTAGATATGCGACTAATTGAAAGTTTTAAAAAAAAAAAATTTATTTTATTTAATATATTCTTATTTCTGTATGTTGGAATTAATCTTATTGGTGGAGAAAGAGGTTTGCTATCTTTTTTTGAAAAAAAAAAAATATACCAAGATCTTTTAGTAAAAAAAACAGTCATGAATGAAGAACTTCAAGATTTAAAACATAAAATAAGATTAATTAAAAATAATGATATTGATTTTCTAGATATGTTATATAGAGAAAAATTTAAATACGGAACCAAAGATGAGCTATTAATTAAACTGAAATGAATAATAAAATTAGACATCCAGAAAAAGTAAATAAACCTGTTAATCCAATCAAAAAAAAACCAAGTTGGATTAGATCTAAAATTTTAGACTCAAAAATTTTTTTTGAAACCAAACAAGTTATTAATAAAAATAGTTTAGTAACCGTTTGCCAAGAAGCTAATTGCCCTAATATTACTGAATGCTGGAGCAAAAAACATGCCACTTTTATGATAATGGGGGATACTTGTACAAGAGCTTGCGCTTTTTGCGATGTAAAAACAGGCAAACCTACAAAACTAGATATTTTTGAACCTCTAAAAATTTCTGAAGCAGTGAAACAATTAGACCTGAAACATGTGGTTATAACTTCAGTGGATAGAGATGATCTAGATGATGGAGGGGCCAATCATTTTTATAAAGTAATTCAATTAACCAGAAAGAAAAATCCTTATACTTCTATAGAAGTTTTAACTCCTGACTTTCTAAGAAAAGGTAATTCTTACAAAAAAATTCTTCAAGCAGATTTAGATGTTTTCAATCATAATATTGAAACTGTTCCAAGACTTTACACAAAAGTTAGACCAGGTGCTAGATATTTTGCATCTTTAGAACTTTTGAAGAATGCAAAAAGAGAAAACAAAAAAATATTTACAAAATCGGGAATTATGGTGGGACTTGGAGAAGAAAAGGAAGAAATTATACAAGTAATGGATGACCTCAGAAGCGCCGATGTAGATTTTATAACTATTGGTCAATATCTTCAGCCATCTTCAAAGCATCATCCTCTTGATCGCTATTATCACCCAGACGAATTTAAAGAATTCAAAACAATAGCTCAAACAAAAGGTTTTTTATTAGTATCATCTTCACCTCTTACAAGATCTTCTTATCATGCTGATAATGATTTTAAAAAACTACAAGAGGCAAGAAGAAAAGATCTTGAATGTCTTCAGCAACTATAAAAAAGATTATACCCTGTAAAAAAGAACAACTAATTGAAATGGTTCTTGATATAGAAAAATATCCTGAATTCGTTCCTTGGTGTATAGAAGGGAAACTATATGATAAAATCGATAATAATGACTTATTGACTTTTAATGGAGACTTAAAAGTTGGAAAAAGTTTTCTAAATGAAACTTTCTCAAGCCATGTTTCTTTCTATAAAGAAAAAGATAAAATTGTTGTGACTAATCTAAGCGGGCCATTAAAATATCTTAAAAACGAATGGAATTTTAAGGAAGTTAACAATTCAACTCAATTGGAATTTTTTATAGATTTCGAGTTGAAAAATCCGATTTTAAATGGAATAATGAAAAAATCTTTTGAACTTGGTTTAAACAGAATTGCTAAGTCATTTGAGGAAAGAGCAATTAAATTATTTAAATAATGTTTGTAGTTACATCTTTACTAATACTTTTTTTTCTCACTTTTAAGTTTTTGTCAAATTATATAAAGAAGATTAGGACAGGAGATCCAAATGAAAGTGATTTAACTTATTGGATGTTTTCTTACGATTTTAAATCATCAAATAAAGACTGGATACCAGAAGATGAAAAATTAATAAAAAGAAAGAGAAAAAGAAATGCTTTAGTTTTTATGCTTTATTTAAACGCTTTTTGTATTTTTTTATTGTTTAATAGTTTTATAGCTCATCTATTGGAAATAATAGTTGACCAAAAATTCACGTATCCAGTTTAAAAAATTATTTCACTGATTTGATTATCAAATTGAGTGATTTTTTAACAGTCTCTTTTTGAATATATGATCTTCCATTATTTTTAAATTGGTTTTTACTTACAATTACTTTTTTTCCATTTTTAATTCCAATATAAACAAGTCCTACAGGTTTATTTTTAGTTCCTCCGCTAGGTCCAGCAATACCTGTTATTGAGACACAGACTTTACTTCTGCTAATTTTACTCAAATTATTAACCATAGATAAGCAACATTGAATACTTACTGCACCATGTTTTTGAATAATTCTTTTAGGGACTTTTAAAATGCTTGTTTTAGCTTGATTAGAGTAGGTAACCAAACCCATTGTAAATATTTTAGAGGAACCATTTACTGAAGTTATAACACTAGAGAGCATTCCTCCAGTACAAGACTCTGCTATAGCCAACTTAATTTTTTTTTTTTTAAATTGTGATACAATTTTTTTATTTAAATTCATATAAGTAATTTAGATTTAATAAACATAAATATTATTAGAGTTAATACGACATAAAATCCAGCTATTACATCATCAATGATTACTCCAAAACTGTTTTTAAAATTTCTATCAAAGTAGTTTACAGGGAATGGTTTTTTGATATCAAAAAATCTAAATAATATAAAAATATATATATAAAAGAGTATAGCATCAGTAGAGCTTTTAGAAGTTCCATGCGCTATTTCGTAAAGATATATAGGTATTGATTGCCCAATTACTTCATCTATCACTACCTCCCTTGGGTCTTTATTGGGTTGTTCTTTGATATAATTTGTAATTGCAGGAAATGAACAAAAAAAAATAATAAGCAATAAAATCAAGATAACAATATTTGATAAATTTAAAATATGGAAACAACTAAATAAGAATATAGTGGTAATTAATGACGTAATTGTTCCTGGAGCATATCTAATAGTTCCAATTCCAAAAAAGGTTACGAACAAAAAATTTAAATTTTTAATCATTTTTGATTACTGAAGTTATTACTTCACAAGCTATCGCTTTTTCTTTTCCAATTATTCCTAATTTTTCCGTTGTTTTACCTTTAATATTAACTTGATCTTTTGAAATTTTACAAAGCTTAGAAATATTTTTTATCATTTTGTCTTTAAATTTTTTAATTTTTGGCGTTTCAGTAATAATATTTACATCGATGTTATTAACAAAATAACCTTTTGCTTTTATTGTTTTCATCACTTTTTGAAGTAAGATTGTCGATCTAATATTTTTAAATTTCTTGCTTTTATCGGAAAACATTTGACCTATATCTCCCATTTTGCAAGCGCCAAGAATTGCATCGGTAATTGAATGTAATACTGGATCTCCATCTGAATGACCTAATGTACCTAAAGGTGATTTAATATTTAAACCTGCTAGATAAAGTTTTCTTCCAGGAACAAGTCTATGAACGTCAAAGCCTATTCCTACGCAAATTTTTGATCTGTAAATTTTTTTTAGGTTTTGAAAGTCTGTCAAATCTGTAATTTTAAAGTTATTTTTTTCTCCTTCTATAAATTTAACTCTATTAAGATCCATGTATAAAGAAATATCATCATCTTTGTATTTATCAGCATTAGTTTTATGTAGTTCATAAACTTCTTTTAGAATAAAAGCCTGAGGTGTTTGAGTAAGAAATAGATTGTTTCTATTTTTCCCCAAAATATACTCGCTTAGACTAGAGTCTATTTTTTGTTTCACTGCATCTTGAATATTAATTTTTGGAACTACAGCTCTAGCATTCTTCATATTTTTAACTATTGAATTAAATAGCTTTAATGAAAAATTAGGCCTAGCAACATCATGAATTAAAACTTTTGAGACCTCTTTGGATTTAATTAAATATTTTAAAGCGTTAAATGCAGATTTTTGTCTAGTTTTTCCTCCTAAAATAAATTTAACATTCTTAAGTTTCAGAGATTTTACTCTTTTTGAGTCTTTTTTATTGTAAACAACAATTATTTTTTTAATTTGTTTAAATTGATTAGCTTTATCGACATTTATTTCTACTAATGATTTACCTGCAATTTTTTGATATGGTTTGCCTACATTAGACCTAAATCTATGGCTATTACCTCCTGCAAGAATGATTAAACAAAAACTCATTATATAAACTTATATTATATTTATATGAATAATTATCGAAAATTTGGAATGTTTAAAATTATAAAAAACTTTAATTGGATTATTTTATCTTCATTTTTATGTATTTTTATGGGCATAGTAACATTTTTAACCTTTATTAATGAGGGGTTTATACCTTTAACAGATCAAAATCTACAGATATTGTTAATAGCAGATATTATTTTATTACTGAGTTTCTTTACTTTAATTTTTAAAAATTTTTACAGATTTTATTCTGCAGGAAAACGAAATAGAACTGGATCTCAGACAAACCTAAAGTATATTTCAATATTTTCTCTTTTTACAGTTATGCCGTCCTTAGTAGTAGCTATTTTTTCTTTATTTATTTTTAACTTTGGTATACAGAACTATTTCGATAAACAAATTGCTAATGCAGTTAATAATTCATTCGACGTAGCTAAAAACTATTTAGATGAAAGCAAAAAAAATGTTACCTCTGATGTTATTCTAATGAGCGTAGGATTGAATAGAGCATCTAGTTTATATTATTCTAATCAAAATAGATTTAAGCAAATTATGAAATCCGAAAAAATTTTAAGAAGAGTAGATGATATCTATTTGATAGATAGTTTAGGCAATATATTAATTTCAGATGTACGAGATATTTCAGATGAGTTTATTGTTCCATCTGATGAAGATTATGATCAAGCTTTATTAGGTAAACCAGTATTTATTACAGATAATTTAGAAAATAAAACTACGGTTATGATTAAATTATCATCATTAGTAGATACTTATTTATATATTTCAAGAAATATAGATCCTGAAATTTTGAGATATTTAAATGAAACAGAAGAAGCAGTAAGTTTTTATTATTCTGTTGAAAATAGTCAAACAGGTATAAAAGTGACATTTGCAATCATTTATATAATTGTCGTTACGTTATTACTTTTCTTATCTACATCAATAGCTATAACTTTTGCTTCAAGATTGACAAAACCTATAGTTAATTTGATAGGAGCCTCAAACGCAATCAGTAAAGGCGCTTTAGATGTGAAGGTGCCAAATATAGATGCTGATGATGAATTCAAAAAATTAAATGCAAATTTTAATTCGATGATTGATAGACTTAAAAAGCAACAGGACAAATTACTTGCTACTGAAAGATATGAAGCATGGGAAAGCGTAGCTAGAAAATTAGCTCATGAAATTAAAAATCCTTTAACACCAATTCAATTATCAATAGATCGTCTAAGGGAAAAATATTCTTCTAAAATAGAAAGTAAAGAAAATGAATTTGAAAAATATTTAGAAACTATAAATAGACAGATTAAAGATATTGAAAATTTAGTTAATGAATTTTCTAACTTCGCGAGAATGCCTAGACCAATTTTTAAGAAGATAAATATTATTGATGTTGTAAAAAAATCTACAGATTTAACTAAAATAGTTTCGAAAAATAAAATCAATATTAAAGCTACTAAAGAAAAACTTATAATTAATGGAGATGCAGAACAACTAAATAGGGTTTTTATTAATTTAATTAAAAACTCAGAAGAGTCTTTTTTGGACATTATGAAAAAAAACCCCAATTTTAAAGGTAAAATTGACATAGAAATTAATAGCAATAATGACTATATAGTGGTTAGATTGACAGATAATGGCACAGGTATTTCAGATACAAAAAAAGTAATGACGCCTTATTTTACTACGAAGATTAAAGGAACGGGGTTAGGATTACCTATAGTTAGTAAAATTATTAATGAACATTCTGGTGAATTTAAAATTAAAAATAAAAAAGATGGTAAAGGGGTTTCAATAGATATTTTATTTCCAATAGTAGATGCATAAAGATATTTTAGTAATAGACGATAATCCGGATATTCGCTTTTTAATTTGCAATATTTTAAAAGAGCAACATTTTAATGTTCGATCTGCAGCAAATTATGATCAAGCTGTTCTAGAGATAAATAGAAAACTACCAGATTTAGCAATAGTAGATATTAAACTGGACAAAACAGACAAAGATGGAATTGATCTTTTAAAATCTATTGTTAAAAAAAATAAACTTATTCCAGTTATTATGATTTCAGGCCATGCATCTGTTCAAATAGCAGTTGAGGCTATTAGAATTGGTGCCTATGAGTTTATTGAAAAACCTTTCTCAACAGAAAAAATATTAAATTACGTAAAAAGAGCGTTAGAAAATGCTTCCTTAAAACAGGAAAAAGATATTATCGAAAACAAATTATTTCACTCGTTTGATTTAATTGGGAAAAGCCCTTCAATTACAAGAATAAAAAAAACTATAGAAAAATTAGCTCCATCTGAAAGTAGAATTTTAATTTCTGGTCCAACAGGATCTGGTAAAGAACTAGTCGCTAGAAAAATACATAAAAAATCTGAGCGATCGAAAGAATCATTTATAATTTTGAATGCAGCTCTTCTTAAAGAAAAAACTTACGAAAAAGAATTATTTGGTCAAGAATTTGAGGACGGAAACATATCTTTTGGAGCATTAGAAAGAGCCAACAAAGGAACATTGTTAATTGATGAGGTGTCTGAGATTCCATTTGAAACTCAAGCTAACGTATTAAGAGTTTTAATTGATCAAAAGTTTAAAAGATTGAATGGATCTAAATACATAAACGTTAATATAAGACTAATATCTTCTACGTCAAAAGATTTAAAAAAATTAGTTGAAACTGGAAATTTTAGAGAGGATTTATTTCATAGATTAAATGTTGTGCCTATTGAATTAAATTCTTTAAGTTCTAGAACAGAAGATATTCCTTCTTTAATTGAATATTTTAAAGAAAAACTCTCTGAAATTAATGGAGTTCAACAGCCTAAAATTGATATTAAAAACGATAATTTATATACTTATAGTTGGCCAGGTAATGTAAGAGAATTAAGAAATTTAGTTGAAAGAGTTACTATACTTTCAGCGAACGAAAGCAAAGAAAATATAAACAAATTAATAGATGATATTTTAGGATCAACTTCTACTTTAGAAAATGATAAAAATATTTTAGAAAAATCATTTGCTTCCCCTCTTAAAGAAGCCAGAGCTCATTTTGAGAAAGAGTATTTAATAACTCAATTAAAAAAAAACCACGGAAATATTTCAAAAACTGCTGATTTTATTGGGATGGAGCGATCTGCTCTTCACAGAAAACTTAAAGATTTAGGAATAAAAGGCATCAATTAAAATGAATATAATAATATGTGGAGCCGGCAAAGTTGGCTTTTCAATAAGCAAACAACTTTCAGCGCAAGGTCACTCAGTAACTGTTATAGATCAATCATCCGAAGACGTGAAAAAAATTAATGACACGCAAGACGTAAAAGCCATTGTTGGGAGAGCTTCTTTACCAAGTGTTTTAGAAAATGCGGGTGCAGAAAACGCAGATATGGTTATCGCAGTAACTAGAAACGATGAAACTAATATGATTGTTTGTCAGTTAGCTAGTTCATTGTTTAACATCTCTAAAAAAATAGCTCGAATAAGAACAAAAGATTTTTTAGAGGGAAAATGGGGCAAATTATATAATAAATCTAATATTCCTATTGATGTAATTATTTCTCCCGAACTAGAAGTTGCTAAATCACTTTACAGAAGATTAGAGGCTCCTGGAGCTCTAGATAACGTTCCCTTTGCTAATGATAAAGTTAAAATGCTTGAAATATCAATTGAAAAAAACTGTCCAATTAAAAACATTCCTTTAAAAGATTTAACAAAAAAATATCCAGATTTTAAAGCAAATATTTTAGGATGCGTAAGAAAAGAAAAATTTTTATATTTAAAAAAAGACGATAAATTATTAGATGGCGATAATGTTTATGTTGTTGTTAGTAGTAGTCAATTGAATGCTATTCTAAAAGCTTTTGGTCACGAAGAAAAGATTGCGAAAAATATTTTAATTATTGGAGGAGGAAATATTGGTCTTAATTTAGCTAAAATGTTAGAATCAAATTTTGAAGATGTTAGAATTAAGATTATTGAGAAAGATAAAAAAAGGGCTGAAGAAATTGCGAGTGAATTGTCTTCCTCAATTGTAATTAATGGCGATGCTTTAGACGAGGATATTCTTAAAGAAGCTAATTTAGAAGGCTCTGAGACTATCTTGGCTTTAACAAATGATGATGAAAATAATATGATGGCATGCGTTTTGGCAGAAAAAACCGGTTTGAAAAAAAGAACTATCGCTATAGTTAACAAAACTAATTATAATTTATTGCAAGACTCTCTCAATATAGATGACCTTGTAGATCCTAGAATGACTACAGTTTCAAGAATAATGGAACACGTGCATAGAGGAACTATTGGAACCGTTTATTCACTTCTTGATGGAGAGTATGAATTTATAGAGGCAAAAATTTTAGAAAAATCAGAATTACTAAATAAAAATATTAAAGACTCCAATTTACCAGAAGATATAAGAATGGGTGCTGTAGTAAGAAATGATCAAGTAATTATACCTAGGTCAAGTTTTACTTTTGAAAAAGGTGATCTTGTAGTCTTCCTTGCCAAAAGAGAGCAATTAAAAGAAGTTGAAAGTATCTTTAGTGTTAGCTCTATCTAATAATGAATTTTAAAAGAATAAGTTATTATTCAGGTTTATTTTGTTTTCCTATCAGTATATTAGCTTTTATAAATATTTTATATTCATCTTACTTTGATTATTTTTTGAGTATTAATTCTTACATTATTACATTAGTAGCTTCATTTACTTCTGGTTTTATTCTTATTTTTTTTGGAAAAAATGCGGAAAAAAAAATAAATTTTATAGAGCAAATATTTTTAATAATTTTAGTTTATTTACTAATTTCATTTTTTATAGCTCTGCCATTTTATTTGAGTAATTACCAAGTAACATTTTTAAACTCATATTTTGAAGCAATTTCAGGAATTACGGGAACAGGTTTTTCAGTTTTTAAAAATATTAAATATCTAGACCCAACATTGATCATATGGCGTTCTTCCTCCCAATGGGTTGGTGGTTTATATTTCTTATTTTTTCTGACTATTATTTTTTCAAATAAAAAATTTAATTATAAAATGAATGATTTAACCTACAATGGAGATGGTAATACTTATTCTGAAGCTAATATAAAAAATTTTTTGTTGAAAATTTTTATAATATATTCTGTTTTAAGTTTTATAATTTTTTTATCACTGAATATAGTTGAACTTCGTATGTTCAATTCTTTAAATTTAAGTATGACCTTAATTTCAGGAGGTGGGTTTATACCTACTGACTCTTTAGACAAAATCATTCGAACAAATCCACAAAAAATTATAATTATTATTTCTTTTATTATTTCAATTTTAAATTTTTTTTTAATTTTAAATATTTTCAAAAAAAACAAACTAATTTATAATCACAAAGAAGATCTTTATTTGCTAGTATTATCTTTTTTGCTGATATTATTGGTATACTTTAATGACCCAGGATTAAATATAATATTAAGCGTTTTAAGCAGCTTAAGTAACTCTGGTTTATCATTTATTAAAACAGATAATAATCTTAGTTTATACTTCATTCTTATCGCTACAATTGGTGGATCCTTAATTTCAAACTCATCAGGAATAAAACTTACAAGGCTTTATATTTTATTAAAAACAGCTTCTTCAGAAATTATTAAATTAGTAAGTCCCAATAGCATTATTAATAAAAATATATTTAATACTGATAAAAAAATTACTGACGACAATGTTAAAATTTCATTTTTAATCTTCATCTCATTCTTTATTAGTTTATTCATTTTATCTGGAATTCTAATTATTGATAATATCGATTTTGAAAAATCATTTAAATTGTCTATTTTAACTATAACAAATACCACGACGTCTTCAATGTTTGGAATAGAAGAAATAAATTTCTCAAATTTACTAACATTTTCAAAATTAAGTTTGATAATTTTTATGATTATAGGAAAAATTGAGTTAATATCGGTTTTTTTAATTATCAAAAAACTATTTTTTAAAGAATAAATAATATGTCTAAAATTATAATAATTGGTGCTGGAGCTATGGGTTCTGCTTTCGCATTACCTTGTTTTGATAACAATCACGATACTAGTATTGTTGGCACCCATTTAGAAGATCAGTTTATTGACAATTTGATAAAAAATAAAAGCTTACATCCCACACTAGGTGTTCGTATTCCTGAAGGCATTAAAGTATTAAAATTTAATGAATTTAACGAATTGTTTAAATCAAACGTAGACTTAATAGTTCTTGGAGTCAGCTCAAAAGGAATTGAGTGGGTTTCTGAACAATTAAAGACGATAGCCAAAAGTAAAAAATTACCAAATATTCTAATGTTAACCAAAGGTCTAAGTATCTTTGAAAATAAATACGAATTATTGATTGATAAAGTTAAGAGATTATTAAAATCTAAAGGAATTGGCTCAGTTAATATTTCAGCTGTCGGAGGACCATGTCTAGCAGCTGGCTTAGCTAACAGATTTCATAGCAGTGTGGTTATAGCTAATGAAGATATAAAAACAGCTAAGTTAATAGCTGATATGCTCAATACAAATTATTATCACACTTCTTATTCCGACGATTTAAATGGTGTCGAAGTTTCGGCTGCTATTAAAAATATTTTTTCAATGGCTGTAGGAGCAGCTAAAGGGCTATGCGCTAAAGATGCACCTAATGCAATTAGAGAAAAAAATTATTTAAATACTGCATCAGCTTTAATTAAACAATCAGTTCATGAAATGGAAATATTCGTAGAACATCTCAAAGGAAAAAAAGAAACTGTTAAAGGATTAGCTGGTTTGGGTGATTTATACGTAAGTTCAGGCGGAGGAAGAAATGCTAAAATGGGATCTTATATAGGCGAAGGCTTTACTTTCTCTGAAGCAAAAAAATTAAAAATGCAAGAAATTACGGTAGAAGGAGCTGATTTAGCAATTGAAATTGGAAAAAAAATAAACGAAGAATTTGATGAAAAAAAATTACCTTTAATGCTTGCCATGGTTAATGCAATTATAAATGATAAAAAACTTGAGCTTAATTGGGATTTGTTTAGATGAAAAAATTTTTGATAATATTTTTTATATTATTTATTCAACTTCATGCATTATCTAACGATAATCAAGATACAAACGCAACTACTAGTATTACTGATCAACTTAAATCTTTAAAGGATCTTTACAAATCTGGTGTGTTAAGCGGATATGAATATGAAAAAGAAAAAAAAAAAATCTTAAATAAGTAATATGAAAAAATTTATAATTTCTATTGATGCAGGCACTACATCAAATAGATCGATTTTATTTGATTTAAAAGGAAAACCTGTTTATTCATCTCAAAAAGAATTCACCCAATATTTCCCTAAAAATGGATGGGTAGAGCATGATCCAGATGAAATTTGGAGAACGACCCTCAAAACATTAAAAGATGTTATAGCTAAAGCTAAAAAACTAAGAGGAAAAATTTTAAGTATAGGGATTACAAATCAAAGAGAAACAACTGTTCTTTGGGATGAGAAAACTGGAAAACCTGTTTATCGAGCAATTGTTTGGCAAGATAGAAGACAAGAGGAGTTTTGTAAAAAGTTGAGAAAAAAAAATAAAGATACAATGATTTTTAACAAAACTGGTTTGTTAATCGACTCATATTTTTCTGGCACAAAAATAAAATGGATATTAGACAATATACCAAAAGCCAGGCAATTAATGAATAAAAAACAATTGTTATTTGGAACTATTGATAGTTTTTTAATTTGGAAACTTACAAAAGGTAAAGTCCACGCTACCGATGCTACTAACGCTAGCAGGACTATGATTTACAATATTTCATCAAATAAATGGGACGACACTATTTTAAAATTACTTAAAATTAAAAAACATATTCTTCCAGAAGTAAAAGATTGCGCAGATGATTACGGTCAAACACAATCTTCAATCACAGGAATTTCTATTCCTATTAACGGAGTAGTTGGTGATCAACAATCTGCTACAATAGGTCAATGTTGTTTTGAACCAGGTTCATTAAAAAGCACATACGGTACAGGAGCGTTTGTTTTATTAAACACTGGAAGTAAAAAAATTTATTCAAAAAACAGATTATTAACTACAATCGCATACAGAATAAATGGAAAAACAACTTATGCTATGGAAGGATCAATTTTTATTGCAGGAGCAGGAGTTCAATGGTTAAGAGATAGGATGAAATTTTTTAAAAAAGCTCCTGAGACTGAAAAAATTATAAAAAAACTTAAAGATAATAATGGAATTTATTTGGTTCCAGCTTTCACTGGTCTAGGGGCTCCACATTGGAACGCAAATTCTAGGGGTGTATTAAGTGGAATAACTAGAGATACCAGTCCAAAAGAAATAGTTAGAGCTACAATAGAAGCAGTGGCTTATCAAACTTATGATTTATTTGAAGCTATGAAGCATGATGGTTTAAGACCAAGGTTAGTGAAAGTTGATGGAGGTATGGTAATGAATAATTGGTTTTCACAATTTTTAGCAGACGTTGTAAAAGTAAAAGTACTTAGACCAAAAGTTCAAGAAACAACTGCAGCTGGTGCTGCATTCATGGCCGGTCTTAAAATCGGCATATATAAATCTTTAAAAGATATTTCCAAAAATTGGCAAATAGATAGAAATTTTTCCCCAAAAATGAACTCTAAGAAAAGAAATATTTTAATTAAAGGCTGGTCCAAAGCAATTAAAAGAACATTAATAAATTAAATCAATCTATAGTTGCATTGTCGAAAGAAACATCTGTACAATTTTGCAAGATTTTGTTTCAATTAAAAAAATAATAAACAACAACGGGGGAATTAATGTTTAAAACATTGAAAACTATAATAGCTGTTGCTGTTTCATTTTCCATACTAACTATTTCTAATGCTATCGCAGATGGACACATGGCTGCGATTAAGAAATGGTCAAATGGTGAGTTTAGTCTTTCAACTCTTTCATCAAAAGAGAGAGAGAAAGAATTACAATGGTTTCACGATGCTGCAAAGCCATTCAAAGGAATGTCTATTAAAGTATTGTCAGAAACTATTCCAACTCACGAGTATGAATCAAAAGTTTTAACTAAAGCTTTTGAGGAGATAACTGGGATTAAAGTAAATCACCAGTTACTTGGAGAAGGTGATGTAGTAATGGCGGTTCAAACACAAATGCAAACTAACGTTAGTATTTACGATGCGTACATCAATGACTCAGATTTGATTGGTACTCACGCTAGAATGCAACAAGCTGTTAATCTAACAAAATGGATGGCTGGAGAAGGTAAAGATGTAACTTTACCAACTTTAGACTTAGATGATTTTATTGGTAAACAGTTTACTACAGGTCCAGATGGCGATTTATACCAAATGCCTGACCAACAATTTGCTAACCTTTATTGGTTTAGAAAAGATTGGTTTGACAGACCTGAAATAAAAAAAGGGTTTAAAGCCAAATATGGATACGATTTAGGTGTACCTTTAAATTGGTCTGCTTATGAAGATATCGCTAAATATTTTTCAGAAGATGTGAAAAATATCGACGGTGTTAGAATTTACGGCCACATGGACTACGGTAAAAGAGCTCCTGACTTAGGTTGGAGAATGACTGACGCGTGGTTATCTATGGCTGGAGCAGGTGATGTAGGAAAACCTAACGGAATACCAGTAGATGAGTGGGGAATAAGAATGGAAAAAGGTTCTTGTAATCCTGTAGGAGCTTCAGTAACAAGAGGTGGAGCTGCTAATGGTCCCGCTGCTGTATACGCAATCAGAAAATGGGATGAGTGGTTAAGAAATTATGCTCCTCCAGGTGCCGCTGCTATGGACTTCTATCAGTCTCTACCGTCGCTATCTTCTGGAAACGTTGCTCAGCAAATTTTCTGGTACACAGCGTTCACAGCTTCTTTAGTAGGAAAAAATCCTAACAATAAAGTTGTTGATGATAAAGGTATGCCGTTATGGAGAATGGGTCCATCACCAAAAGGACCTTATTGGGAAGAAGGCATGAAGCTTGGATATCAAGATGCTGGATCATGGACTTTATTTAAGTCTACACCAGTTAAAAATAGAAAAGCTGCATGGTTGTACGCTCAATTCGTTGTATCAAAAACAGTAGATCTTAAGAAAAGTCACGTAGGTTTAACTATCATCAGAGATAGTTCAATAGACCACAAATCTTTCACAGAAAGAGCACCTGCTCTTGGCGGACTTGTTGAGTTCTACAGATCAAACAATAGAAATATTTGGTCACCAACAGGTGTAAACGTTCCGGATTATCCGAAACTTGCACAAATCTGGTGGCAACAAATTGGAGATGTAAACTCAGGTGCGTTTACTCCACAACAAGCTATGGATCGTCTTGCAGAAGAGATGGACCTAGTTATGTCTCGTATGGAAGCTGCTGACAAAGGTAGTAACGCATACGGTGGATGTGGACCAAGACTTAATAAACCAAGAGAAGCTTCTTATTGGTTAAATAAAAAAGGTTCACCAAAAGCTAAACGTAACGAGAAACCTCAAGGAAAAACTGTTCCATACGCGAAAGCTTGGAAATAGTAAGAGGTTAATCTAAATTGAAAAGGGGGCACTAGCTGCCCCCTTTTTTTAAAACTAAATTTTGAATTATGAGTCTAGAATTAAAAAATGTAGAAAAAAAAGTTGGAATAGATACTCACATTCATCCTACTAGTCTTAAATTAGAGAAAAATACAATAAACGTTCTTCTTGGTTCAACATTAGCTGGTAAGACAACTTTAATGCAAATAATGGCAGGGTTAGATAAGCCGACCTCTGGTGAAATATGGTTTGATGGAAAAAATGTTACGGGTATGAAGGTTCAAAAAAGAAATTGTTCAATGGTTTATCAACAATTTATAAATTATCCAAATTTTACAGTTTATGAAAATATTGCTTCCCCATTAGCAATAATAGGAGTTAAAGATGATGAGATAAAACAGAGAGTAGGAAAGGTGGCTGAGCTTTTAAAATTATCATTAATGTTAAATAAAAAACCTGATGAATTATCAGGCGGACAACAACAAAGAACTGCTTTAGCAAGGGCACTAGTAAAGGATTCAGATTTAATTTTATTAGATGAGCCTTTGGCAAATTTAGATTTTAAACTAAGAGAAGAACTAAGAGAAGAATTGCCGAAACTATTTGAAGATAGAGACTGTATAGTTGTTTATGCAACAACAGAGCCATCAGATGCGTTAATGATAGGTGGAAATACAGCAACATTATTAGAAGGTAAAGTTATTCAGTATGGAAAAACTCTAGAGGTTTATAATAAGCCTGAAAATTTGATTTCAGCTAAAGTTTTTAGTGATCCTCCAATGAATATAGCTGAGATTATAAAAAGTGGAGATAATTGTAAATTTACTGATAATAATGTTCAATGGAAATCATCAGCAAAAATTAAAGACGGCACTTATAAAATAGGTATAAGACCCCACAATATTACTACTTATAAAGAAGGAAATAACTCAGTTGAAATTAATGGCAAAGTTCAAATTTCTGAACTTAGTGGGTCAGAAAGCTTAATACATTTTACTAACGGAAATTTAAACTGGGTTTCATTGTCTAATGGTACCCAACAAAAAAATGTTGGAGATGATACTAAACTATACATGAACACCGATGAGTTTTTATATTTTGATCAAAATAACAGATTGGTAAACAATGGCTAAAATTACGTTAAAAGATCTAAGTCATAGTTATTTAGAAAAACAGAATAACGATTCTGATTGGGCTTTAAGAGATGTAAATATTGATTGGAAAGACGGAGGTGCTTACGCATTATTAGGTCCATCGGGTTGCGGAAAAACAACATTATTAAATATTGTTTCTGGCCTTCTCAAACCAACCAAAGGAAGTGTATTGTTTGATGACAAAGACATCACATTGCTCAACCCAGTTGAAAGAGATATTGCTCAAATATTTCAGTTTCCAGTTATTTATGACACCATGTCAGTTTATGATAATTTAGCTTTCCCTTTAAAAAATAGAGGTCTTTCTGACTCACAAATCACAACTAAAGTTAAAGAAATTGCTGAGATGCTTGAGTTGACAACTACACTAAACAAAAGAGCATCTGGACTTACAGCTGACGGCAAACAAAAAATTTCCTTAGGTAGAGGACTTGTCAGATCAGACGTAAATGTAATTATGTTTGATGAACCATTAACTGTTATAGACCCACATTTAAAATGGGTTTTAAGATCTAAATTAAAAGAATTACACCAAAAAATTAATCGTACTATGATTTATGTGACACACGATCAAACAGAAGCCTTAACTTTTGCAGATCAAGTTGTAGTCATGCATGAAGGTCAAATAGTTCAAACTGGAACACCAGTTGAACTTTTTGAGAAACCTAAGCATACTTTTGTTGGACATTTTATTGGTTCACCTGGAATGAATATACTTTCTTGTGAGATTAAAAATGGTGAAATAAGTTTCAGTGGTCAAAAAATACAAAGTCATAAATTTGTAAAAAAATCAAATTTTAGTAAAACCCAAATAGGCATAAGACCTGAATTTATAAATTTTTCAAAAGATGGGATTCCGGTTAAAATTAAAAGAGTAAGTAATACTGGAAGGCATAAAATTGTTGATACAGAATGTGATGGGGGAAATATTAAAATATTATCTAACGCTTCTAATGAAATTCCAAGTGGAAGTGCTCATATAACTTTTAATCAAAAATACACTTATGTTTATGGAGATAACTGGATCATAGAATAATGAATAAAACTATTAATCAAAAAGCTTGGTATTTTGTAATTCCCGTATTTGTTCTTGTCGCATTTAATGCAGCTATTCCTTTAATGACAGTAGTAAATTACTCGTTTCAAGAAACTTTTGGAAACAACGTATTTGCTTGGGAAGGCACAAGATGGTTTAAACAAATTTTGTTATCCGAAAGATTTCATGCTTCATTAGGAAGACAATTTGCTTTTACTTTTATAATACTTCTAATCCAAATTCCTCTAGGAATTGCTATTGCGCTCACAATGCCAAAAAAAGGATGGGGTGTACCAGTTTGTTTAATTTTAATGTCTATGCCGCTTCTAATTCCTTGGAATGTTGTCGGAGCAATGTGGAATATCTTTGCACTTCCAGATATTGGTTTTCTTGGTCATTCATTAAATGCCATGGGTTTTGATTATAACTTTACCCAGCAACCTGGTGATGCATGGTTCACAACTATTTTAATGGATGTTTGGCATTGGACATCTTTGGTTGTTCTTTTATCTTATGCAGGTCTTAATTCAATACAACCTGCTTACTATCAAGCTGCAGAAATTGATGGTGCTAGCAGGTGGGCAACTTTTAGATATATTGAATTACCAAAAATGAAAAAGGTTTTAACTTTAGCAATTTTATTAAGATTTATGGATAGTTTTATGATTTACACTGAACCATTTGTTTTAACAGGAGGTGGACCAGGAAACACAACAGCATTCTTATCAATAGATTTAGTAAAAATGGCCTTGGGTCAATTTGATTTAGGACCAGCTGCTGCGATGTCATTAATTTATTTTTTTATCGTACTTTTAGTTTGTTGGGTTTTTTATAATTTAATGATGAAAAATGAGGCACAGTCATGAAAAAGTATAAATGGTTAGTACCTACAATATATATAATTTTTTTAATGTTACCGATCTATTGGTTAATAAATATGTCATTTAAAACAACTACTGAAATTATAAATACATATTCATTATGGCCACAAAAATTTACAACAGAGAATTATGTGAAAATATTTACAGACAGCACTTGGTACATGGGTTATATAAATTCAATTACATACACAGTATTTAACACTGTTATTTCAGTAGCAGCCGCTTTACCTGCAGCTTACGCGTTTTCTAGGTACAAATTTTTGGGAGACAAACACCTATTCTTTTGGCTGTTAACTAATAGAATGGCTCCACCAGCAGTTTTTGCTTTGCCATTTTTCCAATTTTATTCATCTGTAAACTTATTTGATACTCATATAGCCGTAGCGCTGTCTCACTGTTTGTTTAATATTCCTCTTGCAGTTTGGATTTTAGAAGGATTTATGTCTGCTGTTCCTAAAGAATTAGATGAAACAGCTTATGTGGATGGTTATTCTTTTGGTAGATTTTTCTTTAAAATATTCGTACCAACCATTGCAGCCGGAATAGGTATAACTATGTTTTTCTGCTTTATGTTCTCCTGGGTTGAACTTTTATTAGCGAAAACACTAACAGCTACTGCTGCAAAACCAATAGCAGCTACTATGACTAGAACTGCAAGTACCTCAGGATATGAACTTGGTTTATTAGCTGCAGCAGGAACTTTAACAATAATCCCAGGAGCAATTGTAATTTACTTTGTAAAAAATTATATTGCTAAAGGATTTGCGATGGGAAGGGTTTAATGTTTACGAAATTGTATGCAGCTACATGGGGTGAAGTTGGTAAAGCAAAAGAAAAAGGTTTTTTTGATTTTGATTTATTTTCATGGATGGCTTGGACATGGCAAACAGCTGCTTTTTTCATTTTTATAGCTTTATGCATAACGGTAATGCTTATTTGGGAAAAGAAAGTACCAGGAGGCTCTCCTAGAAAAGGTATTTTAGGTTTAGATACTACTAGAGGAGATAGATTGTTTGTTTCATTACTTGGTAGTGCATTTATTCATTTAGCATGGCTTGGATTGGTCGGGAGTGTTTTGTGGATAGCATCAATAATTTGCGTTGCTTATTTTATTGTTGTATTTAAATACGTATAAATCTTATGGTTAAAATTGGAATTAATGGTTTTGGAAGAATAGGTCGACTAATCTTAAGAGCTTTATTAGAAAACTACAAAGGCAAAATTCAGGTGGTAGGAATTAACGATTTAGGTTCTATTGAAACTAATGCACATTTAATTAAATACGATAGTACTCATGGAACTTTAAATAATAATGTTAAAACAACATCAGATGGTTTTCAAATAGACGATCAAAATATTAGAGTATTTGCAGAAAAAGATCCGATCAAATTACCTTGGGGAAAAATTGGAGCAGATGTTGTTTTAGAATGCACAGGTTTTTTTCTTGATAAAGAGTCTGCCGGCAAACATATAAAAGCAGGAGCAAAAAAAGTTATTATTTCAGCACCAGCCAAAGAAGTAGACTTTACTATAGTGCAAGGTGTAAACAGCAAAGACCTAAATAAAAATCATAACATTATTTCAAATGGATCTTGTACGACAAATTGCTTAGCTCCAGTTGCTATGGTTTTAGAAAAAACTTTTGGTATTACTTATGGTTATATGACCACTATACATAGTTATACTGGAGATCAAAAACTCCTTGATACATTACATAAAGATTTGAGAAGAGCGAGATCTACCGAAGGATCAATGATACCAACATCTACAGGGGCAGCTAAAGCGATGAGTTTAGTTTTGCCTAGTTTAAAAGGAAAATTGGATGGCACAGCCATTAGAGTTCCAACACCAAATGTTTCTTTGATTGATTTAACCATTGTTACAGATAAAGAAACTTCTGCTGAAAAAATTAATGAAGCGATGATTAAAGCTGCTAATGGAGAATTGAAAGGAATTATGGAAATTAATAAAAAACCTCTTGTTTCGAAGGATTTTAATCATAATTCTCATAGTTCAATTTTTGACTCAACTCAAACTCAAGTTATTAAAGGAAAATTTAGTAGAGTACTTTCCTGGTATGATAATGAATGGGGGTTTTCAAATCGAATGTGTGATACTGCTATTCAGATCGCTACTTTGATTTAATTGCACTTTCTGCTTCCTGTATTAATCTTAGAGTGTTTGCAGGAATGTCAGATTTTGCAACAATTTTAGTATCTTTTTTTTTATTGTTATTTGGCTTTTCTACTTTACGTAAACTTTGTAAATCTCCAACTGCTTTTAAAATTTCTTCTATACTGTATTGTTCTTTCATTTTATTTGTTATATCACTAACATAAAAAAATTAAAGATTTTAATGCAAAATAAAAAGATAAATTCTATCGCTAATAAACTTGTAAAAGCATTTTTAAAAAATAAGATTATTTCGCCGATTCCAAGCAAATTTACAAAAAAAATTACCGAAGCAGAAAAATTTAAAAATCTTTGTGAGAGTAAGATAAAAAAACCAATCATTGGATATAAAGCTGGGGGTACCGCTCTTCCAGTTTTAAAGAAGCTAAAAGAAAAAGAACCTTTTTATGCTGCTGTCTATAAACATAATTTATTAAAAAATAAAAAATCTGTTAGAATTAATAAGTATACTTTGGGAGTAGAACTTGAAGTTTGTTATTTATTAAAAAAAGAAATACTCAAAAGTAAAATTAAAATCTCCAAAAAAAGTATGCTTAAATATATTTCTCATATGGCTCCCTGTATCGAGGTGGTTGGTTATAGGCAAAGAAAAAAAGGAATTAAATATCTTGGTGATCTATGTTCGGATTTTGGGGCAAATGTTAAATTTATAATTGGACCAAAAAAAAAATTTAGCAGAATAAATATTAAAAATTTAAAAACAAAAATTTCAAATAGTAAGATTAACCATTTTGTAGAAGGTAACACAAACACTGTTTATGTTGATCCTTTAAATTCATTAAGATTTGTTTTAAATAAACTCAAAAAAGAAAACATAAAAATAAACCGTAATTTTTATGTTTTTACTGGATCTACTGTAGGTGTTGTTCCTATTATGGGAAAAGGCTTTTACTTAGGAAATATTGATAAAATAGGCTCTGTTAAAGCTAAAATTATTTAGTTTGATAATAGGTATCCGCCAAATCCAATAATCAAAATTGAAAGAAAAATTTTAGCGCGCTTTATTAAAATATTTCTCTTATTATGGTCTAATTTCCTTTTTGATAAAAAATAAATGTTTGTCTCACTTTTGTTTCTAAACTTAGGTCTAAGTGGTGATGGTATAGTTTTATTTTGAATGTGTTTGAATTTTTTTGGGTTAATTTGTAACATTCTTACTTAAACCTTATTTGTCTAATGTTATCAACAGACTTCTACTTTAGGGTGCGTCATTTATGACAATGATAATCATTCTCATTCTCAACTAAGTTGAGAACTATTATCAATTAAAGAAAACGAGAAATATGAAAAAAATAACTATAATTGTCTATGCATTGATATTTGCTTTTACTAGCAGCTTATTTGCTAACGAAGTAAATATATTTAGTGCCAGACATTACGATTCAGATGTACAACTTTACGAAAAATTTACAGCTAAAACTGGAATTAAAGTAAATGTAGTATCTGGCAAGTCAGGAGCTCTAGAAAAAAGGATAATTGAAGAGGGCGCGGATAGTCAAGCTGACCTTTACATTACTGCCGATGCTGGAAGACTAGGCGCTTTTTCTAATAATTTACAAGGTGGATTAACAAGTTCTGATATTAAGTCTGCAGTTCCTAGTAACTTTAGAACATCTAAATGGGTTGGAATAGCTAAAAGAGCAAGGATAGTTTATTTTGCTCCAGAAAGAGTTAGTGGTGCAGAACTAGCAGGTTTGACTTATGAAAGTTTAGCTGATCCAAAATGGAAAGGTAGATTAGTTATAAGAGCTTCAAATAACATTTACAATCAATCACTAGTAGCTTCATTAATCAAAAATAATGGAAAAGGAAAAATCGCGGAATGGTCAAAAGGAATGGTTGCTAATATGGCTAGAGATCCAAAAGGCAACGATAGAGCCCAAATACTAGCTGTTGCAGCAGGAGAAGCTGACATAGCAGTTGCTAATACATATTATTTAGCTCTAATGTTGTCTGGAAAAAAAGGACCAGAGCAACAAGCCGCAGCCAAAAAAGTAAAACCATTTTTTCCTAACCAAGATGGAAGAGGTACACATATGAATATTAGTGGTGCTGGTTTAGTTAAATGGGCTCCTAATAAAGCTAATGCGATCAAATTAGTAGAATTTTTATTGAGTGAAGAAGCACAAAATCACATTGTAAATAACACTTTTGAATATCCAATGATTGCAGGCATTTCTCCTCATCCTCTTGTAGTAAATATGGGATTGGACTTTAAACAAGATCTCAAAACCAAAGTTGTTAATTACGGAAAAAGACAAGCAGATGCTTTAGAAGTAATGACAGCCGCAGGGTGGAAATAGCGCGTTTGTTAACCTTATGAGGCGAACAAATAAAAAAGAAATTAACTTAAACAAGTTAAATACTGGTTGTTCGCCTTGTATGTCAGAGGCTAAGAAAATGGAGCAAAAATTTTCAAGTAGAAAAGTAAGTGAAATTAAAATTGAGGAAGTTAAAAGAATTGTTTCTTCATTATTTAAAAAAATTTAAAGTTTGATGTCAATTTCCCTGTTTTAAATGCTAGCTGAGTCCTACAATTAAGCCGCTTTAGCCAGGGGTTTTTGTATGGTAACAAGATTAAATTATGACAAAATATAATTTATGGTTTTTTAGTTCTGTATTTATTGCTTTAATTGTTGCATTGCCAATTATAACAGTATTTTTAAGTTTTTTTAGCGAAACTAGTAATTATTTTACTATATTAAAAAATACTTTTCTTTTCGATTATATATTGAATTCTTTTATTATTTTATTTTTTGTAATATTGATTACTTTCTTTTTGGGCGTATTGTCTGCATATTTCGTTTCCTTTTATACATTTCCTTTTTCTAATTTTTTTAGCTGGACTTTGATTTTAGCTTTTGCAGTACCTGGATATATCTATGCATTTTCAATAATTGCTTTTTTTGAAAATTATGGAACAGCATTTTCAATATTAACTTTCTTTTTTGGAGAGAATAATTATAATTTAATAATTCCTAAAATTGATGGAATTTTTGGAGCTATAATAGCAATTTCATTCTCACTTTTTCCTTATGTTTATGTATTGACCAGGGCATCGTTTCACTATCAATCAAATAACTATATAGAAGTTGGTAAAAACCTTGGTCTATCAACAAAAGAATCCTTTTTTAAAATAATTCTACCCTCAGCAAGACCAGCCATAATTGCAGGATTAGCTTTAGTGTCAATGGAATGTCTGTCAGATTTTGGCACAGTATCTTTTTTTAGCGTGAACACTTTAACTACTGGTATTTATAATTCTTGGCTTTCATTCGATGATTTAAATACAGCAAATCAAATTTCTTTTTTATTGTTACTTTTTATACTTATTTTATTTTCTATAGAAATATATTCAAGAAAAGAGGCCAAATATCACCAACCTGGAAGAGGATACAAACCTATTATTAAAATCAAACTAAGCGGTAAAAAAGCCTTACTACCATTTTTTACATGCTCAATAATATTATTTTTAAGCTTCTTATTTCCAGTGCTTCAAATGATCTATTGGACTATAAAATTCCCAAAATACTTTCAAGATATAAATATTATAAATATTAATTTAAATACTTTAATATTAGTAGTTCTAGCTAGTGTGTCTATAGTTATAATATCTTTGTTTATTAATTATGGAAGTAGAATTTCTAAGAATAAAATTTTAAATTATCTAACAAACTTTTCAATTTCAGGATATGCAATACCTGGGGTAATTCTAGCAGTTGCTTTTATAACTTTATTTTCCAATATAAGTGATTTTTTTTCGGAAAATTTTAATTTTAGAAGCATTAAAAGTATATTTATAGGATCTATTTTAGGATTGATCTTGGCATATTTTATTAGATTTTTTTCATTATCTTTTAATGGAATTAAATCAAGTTACGAAAAAATTAATAATTCAATTGATGAGAGTGCTTATCTTCTTGGATATACAAAAATCAAAACATTTTTAAAAATTCATATACCTCATTTGAGAACTAATATTATATTAGTTATGCTTTTGATTTCTCTTGAGGTAATAAAAGAACTTCCCATTACTCTAATTTTAAGACCTTTTAATTTTGAAACATTCGCAACACAAGCATATATTTACGCATCTCAAGATCTGTTAGAGGCGGCTGCATTACCAGCTCTTTTTCTGATATTTTGGTCTACAATATTAATTCTATTATCATCTAGATATATACTTTCAAAAAAAAACTAATATAATTAAAAAATGTCTGACAATTTTTTT
>CACCPR010000004.1 GCA_902548045.1 uncultured Pelagibacteraceae bacterium | reverse complement strand
AACAAAACTAAACAAGAATTTACTTTTTGGGATTATTTCGCTGGATCCTGGCAAAAAAATTTTAAATAAAAATAAAAATCACAATTTTAAAAACTTTGAAGATTCTTTTGATTTATTGAAAAAGGAGTCTCTTAAATATTCTATGGAGTTAATTAAAACTGATTTGAAAAAACTTGGTATAAAGCATGACAATTTTTTTTCAGAAACCAATTTAGTAAAAAACAAATTAGTTGATAAAGCCATAAACCAACTTAAAAAGGATAATTATGTTCAATATGGATACTTAGAACCACCTAAAGGAGAAAAAGATAAAAATTGGAAAAAAACAAAAAGGTTAATTTTTAAATCAACTTTATTTGGAGATGATGCAGATAGATCAATGCAAAAAAATGACGGGAGTTGGACTTATTTTGCAAATGATGTTGCTTATCACATGGATAAAGTCAAAAGAAAGCATGAGATTTTAATAAATGTTTTAGGGGCAGATCATACTGGTTATATCAATAGATTAACAGCTGCAGTTAGCGCGCTTTCAAAAAATAAAGTAAAGTTAAATTGTAAAGTTTGTCAATTAGTAAAGTTATATAAAAATGGAAAACCTTTTAAAATGTCTAAGAGAGCAGGTGATTTTATTTCTGTAAAAGATTTGTTAAATGAAGTCGATAAAGACTCAATAAGATTTATGATGCTCAACAGAAGTAATGAAGTAGAACTTGATTTTGATTTTAACAAAGTTTTAGAAAAAAATAAGGAAAATCCAGTTTTTTATGTTCAGTACTCATTTGCAAGAATAAGTTCTCTTTTTAGAACATTAAATCAAAAAATCGATACAAATATAATATTTAAACCTAGTGAAATAAACTTGAACGACAATGAGGTGAAAATTTTAAAAAAAATATTTGAATGGCCAAAAATTATAGAAGCAGCCTCTTCGAAATATGAGCCTCACAGAATACCTTACTATCTTTATGAACTTGCTACTTTATTCCACGCTTATTGGAGTAAGGGTAATGAGGATCAGAATTACAAATTTATTAAAGAAGGAAAAATCAGAAGCAAAGGAACTCTAGCTATAGTTATTTTGATTTCTATAGTATTACAAAGAGGAATGGATATTTTAGGAGTTTCTCTGCCAAGTAAAATGTAATGTATAGAATAGTTAATTTTTTTCTTTTTGGATTGATAATATTATTTTTTTTAAGTATCTTTAAGTATTATTCATCTAACAAAAATATTAAAAGTATAAATATCAATAGATCTAATATAGAGGCAATTATTAGAACGAAATCTTCAAATCTACCTGTATTAAAAGATGACACTAGCAATGTTATCGAGTTCAACTCATCATATTCTGATGAAATTAAGGACAATAAACCAAGAAGTTTTTGGAATTTATTTAAAATAGAATGAAAAAAAAAGCTATTATTATAAGTATAAAAGGTACCAAATTATCAAGTAACGAAAAAAAATTATTATCTAACGAATATCCATGGGGACTTATACTTTTTAAAAGAAATATAAAATCATTTAATCAAACTAAACTATTGATTAAGGAGGCAAGAAAATTAACAAAAGATAATAAATTTCCTATTATGATTGACGAAGAGGGAGGTACTGTAGCAAGACTAAGTAGAATAATTAATAATAATTTTAATCAAAAGATATTCGGGGATCTTTACCAACATAATAGCAAGGTCGGCTTATTTTTTTTCAAAAAGTATATAAAAAATTTGTCATTTTTTTTAAAAAAAATAGGAGTTAACATAAACACTGTTCCAGTTTTAGATGTATTAAGAAAAAACACTAGTAAAATTATAGGAAATAGGAGTTTTTCAAAAAATCCAAAAATAGTTAAAAAATTAGGTTTATTTTGTGTCAAACAATATGAAAAAAACAATCTAATTACAGTAGTAAAGCATATACCTGGCCACGGTTGTGCTTCAATAGACAGTCATGTAGGAATGCCAAAAGTAAGATTAGACTTAAAAAATTTAGATAAGATAGATTTTTATCCATTCAAATCAAACCCTTCAAAAATTGCAATGACTGCACATATATTATATGAGAACATTGACCAAAAAAATGTTGCAACTTTTTCCAAAAAAATAATTTCTCAGATTATTCGTAAAAAAATTGGTTTTAAGGGTATATTGATCTCAGATGATATTTCAATGAAGGCACTCAAGTATGATTTGATTACGAATGCTAAAAAATCATTGTCTGCAGGTTGTAACTTAGTTTTATATTGTGCTGGAAAGTATAAAGACACTTATAGATTGATAAAAGAAGTGCCATTTATAGACAAATTTACTTCAAAAAAAACATCAGAAATTTACAAATTTTTAATATAAAATTGGATAATGGAATCAGATAATCTTAATAAAATTGATATTAATATACCTAATTATAGTGGACCTTTAGAGGTTTTATTGGATTTAGCCAAGACTCAAAAAGTGGACTTAGCTGAAATTTCTATAACCAAGCTGGCAGATCAATTTTTAAATTTTATAAAAGAAAGTGAAAGTTTAAATTTAGAAGTTGCTTCAGAATATTTGTTGATGGCAACCTGGTTAGCTTACTTGAAATCAAAACTTTTATTACCTGACGATGAAAAAGATGATTTTAAAGCCCAAGAGGTTGCCGAAAAATTAAAATTACAATTAAAAAAATTAGAATTAATAAGAATACTTTCTGATCAAATGTTACAAAAAAAAAGATTGGGAGTAAATATATTTACTAGAGGAATGAAAGGTGGAATTCGATCCATTAATACTCCTGTATATGATATTTCGCTATATGAACTTTTAAAGACTTACTCTAATATTCAAACACAAAAGACGTTCCAAACCATAAACATCCCAAAGCTACCGGTATTTTCCGTAGAGGAAGGAGCAAAATTAATTAAAAATAATTTAGATCAAATTATAAGTTGGACTAATATAAATAAATTAATACCTAAGTTTTATATAAATAAGAAAATGAAAAAAACTGGATTGTCAGGTATTTTTGCAGCAAGTTTAGAATTAACAAAAGAAGGTACTATTAAAATCCAACAAGATAAAATGTTTGACAAAATAATGATAAAAAAATTTAGCCCATGAAAAGTAAAAATAAAAATAATATAATATCTTTTCCCTCAAATATTTCAAAACTTGAACGGGAAGTTGAGGCAATTTTATTCGCAGCTTCAGAGCCATTAGATGTTGAAACTATAGAAAAAAGGCTTGAAAATAATAGAAATATTAAAAAAATTTTACTAAAAATTCAAGATAATTACAAAAATAGAGGCATCAACTTAATTTGTATAAGAGATAAATGGTCTTTTAGAACAGCAGAAGATTTATCAAAATTAATGTCTCTTCAAAAATCTACTCAAAAAAAGTTATCCAAAGCCACAATAGAAACTCTTTCTATAATTGTTTATCATCAACCTGTTACTAGATCTGAAATCGAGGAAATTAGAGGGGTTTCATTTGCCTCCAATACTCTAGAAATCTTGTTAGAGCTTGATTGGGTAAGACCAGCAGGAAGAAAAGATGTTCCAGGTAAGCCAATTCAATATGCTACAACAGAAAATTTTTTAAATCATTTTAATATTCAAAAATTATCTGATTTACCCACTATTGATGAATTGAGTTCAGCTGGTTTAATAGATAGCTCAACCATTGACAGATCAATATTTGGTACTGGAAAGTTTTTTAAAGAGCAGTCACTATCTGATAAACATAATATTTATGACGATATTGAAGACGTGATCAACAAGTCTCCAGAAAATGAAGAATAAAGATATTTATTTAACTAAGATTATTGTATATAAATAACATATGGGAAATATTGGTTGGACAGGTATTATAATAATTGCGATTTTAATTGTCATTCTTTTCGGTAAAGGAAAAATCTCAAGCATAATGGGTGATCTTGCTAAGGGTATTAAGAGCTTTAAAAAGGGTATGTCTGATGATAATTCTTCAAGCAGTGAGGAGAACAAGGACGATTCAGACAATTCAAATTCAAAAAATAGTTAATCTTAAATGCCTCAAATAGGTTGGTTAGAGATATTGGCAGTTGTAATTATAGCCATTTTAGTCTTAGGACCCAAAGAATTTCCAATTGCATTGAAAAAAATTGGATCATATGTAGGGAAAATAAAAAACATGTTTAGTAATTTTCAAAGAGAGGTTTCCTCAGTCGCAGATGAAATCGATGTAGAAAAAGAAGTTAATAATAAAAAAGATAATATTGAAAAAAATAAAACTAATGACTAATTCATTTACAAGTCATTTTGTTGAATTGCGCTCTCGACTTATCAAATCAATTATTTTTGTTATAGTGGTTTTTGTTATTTCTTATACCTTTGCTGAACAAATATATAATTTTTTAGTAGAACCCTACGCTAATGCAGTAAAAGATGATCAAAATTCTAGAAGATTAATTTTTACTGCCTTACATGAAACATTTATAACTTATCTAAAAGTAGCTTTTTTTGCAGCAATTTTTATAGGCAGTCCAATAATATTAATACAAATTTATAAATTTATTGCGCCAGGACTATATAAAAATGAAAAAAAAGCAATTTTACCTTACTTAATATTTACACCAATCCTTTTTTTATTAGGCGGATTGTTGGTTTATTATTTGGTTATGCCACTGGCAATTAAATTTTTTTTATCTTTTGAGACTTCAGGATCATCAACAAGTTTACCAATTCAATTAGAAGCTAAGGTAAATGAATATTTATCTCTAATTATGAGGTTAATATTTGCTTTTGGTATAAGCTTTCAGTTACCTATATTGTTAAATTTGTTAGCAAGAATTGGAATAGTAAATTCAAATTATTTAAAAAAAACTAGAAGATATGTAATAGTTATTATTTTTACAATAGCTGCAATATTAACACCTCCTGACCCGATTACACAAATTGGCCTAGCTATACCTTTGTTGTTACTTTATGAATTGTCTATAATAACAGTTAAATTTACAGAAAAAAAAAAAAATAATAATTAGAAAAAACATAATTTAAAAGAACTTAGGAAAAACTTAGAAGTCTTTAAAAAAAAGTTTAAAGATAGAAATTATGATTTTGATACTAACAAATTTTCAGAAATAGATAATAAAAATAGAGAATTAATATCCAAAAAAGAATTATTAGAGCAGGAAAAAAAAATATTATCAAAGTCTAAAGATAAATTAAACTTTGATAAATCAAAGAAAATTTCAAATAAGATTCAAGAAATTTCTCAAGAACAAAAAAAAACTCAAATTAAAATTGATAAAATTGTATCATTTCTACCGAATTTAGCAAAAAATGATGTTCCAATAGGCAAAGATGAAAAAACAAATAAACTGATCAAAAAGGTCGGAAAAATAAAAAATTTTACCTTTGATATAAAATCACATGTAGAACTTGGCAAAAAGAACAAGGGTATAGATTTTGATACATCTACAAAATTATCTGGATCAAGGTTTGTTGTTTTAAGAGATAAATTTGCTTTATTAGAAAGAGCCTTAATTAATTTTATGCTTGATACTCACATTAATGAATTTAAATATACTGAAATTTCACCGCCACTAATTGTAAGTGATGAAGTAATGTTTGGAACTGGCCAGCTTCCTAAATTTGAAGATGATCAATTTGAAATTAAACTAAGTGATACAACTGAAAGGAAATTTTTAATACCTACTGCTGAAGTTGTGCTTACTAATCTTGTAAGAAAATCAAATCTTGAAAAAAATGAACTTCCACTTAGATTCGTTGCCTCCACTCCGTGTTTTAGAAAAGAAGCTGGTAGTTACGGAAAGGATACTAAAGGGATGATACGACAGCACCAATTTTACAAAGTAGAGCTTGTAAGTATAGTAGAGGAAAAAAATTGCCTAAGCGAACTTGATCGAATGCTTAATTGTGCAGAGGAAATTTTAAAGAAATTAGAAATTCCTTATCAAGTAATTTTGCTATCTTCTGGGGATATGGGATTTAGTGCAGAAAAAACGTTTGATATAGAATGCTGGATACCGTCAGAAAAAAAATACCGAGAAATTTCTAGTTGTTCATCCTGCGGAACTTTTCAGTCCAGAAGAATGGGGGCAAAATGTAAAACTATAAATGGAAATGAATTTGTAGGAACTTTAAATGGTTCCGGTCTAGCTGTCGGGAGGCTGATGGTTGCTTTATTAGAAAATAATCAAAATCCAGACGGATCAATAAACATTCCACTTATTTTAAAAAAATACATGAATAATTTAGATAAAATTTGATTATTATTTTCTTGTTTAACTAAGTCATTTATTATAATTATCCACTTATGAGCGGTCAAGGAATAGCACAATTCATACCTTTAATTTTAATATTTGTAATTTTTTACTTTTTTTTAATTAGGCCACAGCAAAAAAGAGTTAAAGATCACAAAGCGATGGTTGAAGCTTTAAAAAGAGGAGATGAGATTATCACTTCTGGTGGAATTATTGGGACTATTGATAAAGTTATGGATGATGATCGTATAGAGGTTATTATTGCTGACAATGTCAAAGTACAAATTATAAAATCTACAATAACTAGTTTGTTGCAAAAAAAAGAAGAAGTAAAAAAATAATTCTTTTTCGTGTTAAATTTTACAAAAATAAATATTTTTTTCATATATATTATCTTTTTAATAATTTCTTTTTTTTCTATTCTTAATTTTCAAGACAGGAAAGATCCATTAATAGATAAAAAAGTAAACTTAGGTTTAGATTTACAGGGAGGTTCCTATCTCCTTCTTGAAATTAATTCTGATCCTTTAGTCAAAGAAAGAATTCAGTCTAAAGTAATCCCCTTAAAAAAATATTTAAAAGATAATAATTTTAAGTATTCAAAATTTATTATTAATGATAAAAATTTGATTTTTTCAATTAACAACATCGATAAATTCAAAACACTTTTTTTTTCAAAGAAAGATAATTCATTAAATCCTTATATTGATAAATACAATTCATTCGAATTAGATTTAGAAATCTTACAGAACGATAAAATCAAAATTTATTATTCTAAATATGGTTTGCTGACCATTAATAATTCAGCCTTAAAACAGTCAATAGAGATTGTCAGAAGAAGAATAGATGATGTGGGGACAAAAGAACCTACAATTTTACAGAGAGGTGAAAAAAGAATTCTAGTTGAACTTCCTGGGTTAAAAGATCCCGAGAGAATTAAAAATCTTTTAGGTAAGACTGCACAATTAAATTTTCGTTTAGTAACAGAGAATGAAGAGTTTGGAGCTGAAAAAATGCTTTCAGAAAGAGGTGAAGAATTAAATGTAAGCAAAAGAGTTGTTATGAGTGGTGAAAATCTTATTGATGCTCAACCTAATTTTAGCAACCAATCTAATCAGCCTTCAGTATCATTTACTTTAGATAGAGTAGGAGCGCAAAAGTTTGGAAGAACAACGTCTGATAATGTAGGAAAAAGATTAGCAATAGTATTAGATAAAAAAATTATAAGCGCTCCAGCTATTAATGAGGCTATAACCTCGGGTAATGGCGTAATTACTGGAAATTTTTCCTTTCAAGAAGCTACAGATTTAGCTCTGCTTTTAAGATCTGGTGCTTTGCCAACCCCCTTAATTATAGTCGAAGAAAGAACAGTTGGTCCTGATTTAGGTAAAGACTCAATTAAATCTGGAATTACCTCTTTGTTAATTGGATTTATTTTAGTAATTCTTTTTATGTTTTACAAATACAAAATTTTTGGCTTAATTGCTAACCTGGCCTTAATTGCAAATCTAACTATGTTGATTGGAGTTCTAACTATTCTAGAAGCTACTTTAACATTACCTGGTATTGCAGGAATAATTTTAACAGTAGGAATGGCAGTTGATGCAAATGTATTAATTTTTGAACGTATAAAGGAAGAATTAAAAACTGAAAAATCTATTATTCATGCCTTTGATATAGGGTACTCTAAAGCTAAAATTACTGTCCTTGATGCTAATATTACAACATTAATAGCTGCAACTATTTTATTTATTTTTGGGTCAGGTCCTGTAAAAGGATTTGCTATTACATTAGGAATTGGAATTATTACTACCTTATTCTCTGCTTATTTTTTAGCTAGACATTTAACATCTACGATTGTTTTAAACAAAAAAGAAGGAGAAATTAATTTGTAATGATTAAAAATATTAATTTTTCTTCAAAATTTAAAATTGCAAATATTTTATCTATTTTTATTTTTTTAATTAGTATCTTTTTTATTGCATTTAAAGGCCTTAATTACGGTATAGATTTTAAAGGTGGCACATTAATAGAATTGAGAGCAGATAATCACAACATAAACATATCTGATATTAGATCATCTTTAAATTCATTAAATTTAGGGGATATAAACGTTAAAGAATTTGGAAATAAAGGTGATTATCTGATTAAAGTCGAGCAAAAAACTGAAAATGATAATAATTTAATTCCAAAAATTAAAAAAAAACTAGTCGAAAATTTAAATTCTGAAATTAGTTTTAGACGAGTAGAAAATGTCGGCCCTAAAGTAAGCTCAGAGCTTCTTAAGTCAGGATTAATAGCTATCTCTCTATCTTTACTTGCTATGCTTTTTTATATTTGGATACGGTTTGAATGGCAATTTAGTATTGGCTCAATTATTGCATTATTTCACGATGTAATAATTACAATTGGAATTTTTTCTATTTTATCTTTTGAAATAAACCTTTCAATCATTGCCGCTGTTTTAACAATAGTAGGATATTCAATGAATGATACGGTTGTAATATATGACAGAATTAGAGAAAATCTTAATAAATTTAATAAACTAAGTATAAGTGATATTTCAAATTTATCTATTAATGAAACTTTGTCTAGAACAATCATAACTTCTATAACTACTTTATTAGCTTTACTTTCAATTTATATTTTAGGAGGAGAAATATTAAGGGGTTTTTCGTTTGCAATGATACTTGGAGTATTAATAGGAACTTACTCATCCATTTTTGTAGCAGCCCCAGTTCTAAAGTTTTTTAAGGTAAGCTATAAAACACTAGAAAAAAAAGAAGAAAAAATTGTTCCTTAAATTTACCAAGGAAGATTTTGTGCGCCTACCATTGTTAAAAGCATTGGCAAAGATAATAAAGTGTTTATTCTCGAAAATATCATTGCAGTCTTTGCAGAACTTGCTTTTTCCTCCGCGGATGAATCAACTATCCCCAATGCTTTTTTTTGATTTGGCCAAATAACAAACCAAACATTATAAGCCATTATAATTCCTAACCACATTCCTATGCCAATAGCAGTACTTTTAGGATCACCACCACCAATTCCTAATGTCATAGCTTGATGAACATACCCTTGAAGGTAAGCAACAATTAATCCAGTGACAATTGTTCCTAATGCTGCCCACCTAAACCAGAATAAAGCTTTTGGAGCAATAACTTTGCTAATTGCAGGTTTATGCTCATCAGGAATATTAGGCATTGAAGGAATTTGAACAAAATTAAAGTACCAAAGGAGACCAATCCACATTGTTCCAGTTAAAACATGAAGATATCTAAATAACCAACTGTAAAATCCTCGATCAAATGCAAAATCACTTACACCAAAATGAAATCCCAAAAACACTAATATAGCAAGTGCTAGAGAAAAGTGAACAGTTTTTGATAGCGATTGTAGAATCTTAACCATATATAAAATTATTATAACATATTTTAAAATTTTAAGCAGTCTTTTTCATTGAACTACTGACGATAATTTCTCGAATAAATTTACCAGTATAACTTTCTTTAACATTCGCAACCTTCTCAGGTGTCCCTTCAGCAATAATTCTTCCACCATTTATTCCGCCCTCTGGACCCATATCAATTATGTGATCTGCTGTTTTTATCACATCTAAGTTGTGTTCTATTACAACAACAGTATTTCCAGTGTTAGCGAAGGCCTGTAGTATCTCTAATAATTTTTTTATATCATGAGAATGTAATCCTGTTGTTGGTTCATCTAATATGTATAAGGTTCGACCTGTAGGTCTTTTTGAAAGTTCTTTAGCTAATTTAATTCTTTGAGCTTCACCACCTGATAATGTAGTTGCCTGTTGACCAATCTTCATATAGCCTAAGCCTACATGTTTAAGTGTAATAAGTTTCGACTTTATACTTTGTATATTTTCAAAAAAAGTACATCCTTCATCTACTGTCATATCAAGCACATCTGCAATATTTTTGTTTTTAAATCTTATTTCTAAAGTTTCTCTATTATATCTAGCTCCTTTGCAAGTATCGCATGGAACAAAAACATCAGGAAGAAAATGCATCTCATAAGTTATTACTCCATCACCTTCGCAGGTTTCACATCTCCCCCCTTTTACATTAAATGAGTATCTTCCAACTTTATAACCTCTAGCTTTTGATTCAGGTAAATTAGCAAACCATTCTCTTATAGGACCAAAAGCTCCAGTATATGTAGCTGGATTTGATCTTGGAGTTCTTCCAATTGGGGACTGATCTATATCAATTATTTTATCTATTAACTCAGTTCCTTTGAAACCAGTAAAAGCTTTAGGAACTTTTCTACTTTTATTTTTATTAAGCATTAAATTAAAAGCATTGTACAAAGTTTGTAAAATTAAAGTTGACTTTCCACTACCTGAAACCCCTGTAACACAAGTGAATGTACCTATTGGCACTTTCAAATGTACCTTTTTTAAATTGTTACCACTTGCCCCACTAATTTCAATAAATCTTCCATTTTTTGCCGTTCTTCTTTTTCTGGGAATGGTTATCTTTTTTTTCCCGGATAAATAATCTCCTGTAATACTTTTTTCCTCTTTAATAATTTCTTTTACATTTCCTTCAGCTATAATTTGTCCTCCATTTAATCCAGCTTCAGGCCCTATGTCTATTATATGATCAGCATTTTCCATAGTTTCAATATCGTGTTCTACAACTAAGACTGTATTACCTAGATCTCTAAGTTTTTTTAAAGCCGTAATTAATTTTTTATTATCTCTCTGATGTAGACCAATTGATGGCTCATCTAAAACATACAACACTCCAGTCAATCCAGAACCAATTTGTGATGCTAATCTTATTCGTTGTGCCTCTCCCCCAGATAGAGTTCCGGACTCTCTAGACAGTGTTAAATAATTTAAACCAACGTTGAGTAAAAAATTTAATCTTTCATTAATTTCTTTTAAAATATGTTGAGCAATTTTGTTTTCTCTCTCAGTTAATACATTAGTCAAATTGGCGAACCATTTTTGAGCTTCATCAATCGATTTTTCAGTAATTTGACTTATATTTAAGTTATTTACTTTTACACATAAAGCTTCTTCTTTTAATCTCATTCCGTTACATTTTTCACAATTTGTCTCACTCTGATACTGAGAAATCTCCTCTCTTTTCCACTCACTGTCTGTTTCTAAATACCTCCTTTCAAGATTGTTGATTACACCCTCAAAAGTTTTTTTGGTATTGTAAGACTCATATCCATCATCATAAGAAAATTTGATTTCTTCTTCGTCAGAACCATATAAAATGATATCTCGAATTTTTTTTGGTAATTTTCTCCATTGATCTGAAAGTGAAAATTTATAATGTTTTGCTAATGAAGCTAAAGTTTGAGCATAATACATAGAAGTAGATTTTGCCCAGGGCTCAATGCAACCGTCCTGAAGACTTTTTTTATCATCTGAAATAACTAAATTTGGATCAACGTTGAGATTATGACCTATTCCCTCACATTCTTCACAAGCACCAAATGGAGAGTTGAACGAAAATAATCTAGGTTCAATTTCTTCAATTGTAAAACCGCTCTCTGGACATGAAAATTTCGAGGAAAATGTTATACTTTCTAATTTTCTAAACTTTTTAGGCAATGTTTCATTTTCATATTCAACAATTAACAATCCATTTGAAAGATTAATAGCCGTTTCGATGCTATCGGCTAATCTGTTACCTAAATTGGTATTTAGAATAACTCTATCTATAACTATAGAAATATCATGTTTAATTTTTTTGTTTAATGTTGGAAAATCATCAATATTTAAATATTTACCATCAACTTTTATTTTTGAAAAACCTCTTTTTTTAAAGTTTAAAATTTCCTTTTTATATTCACCTTTTCTTCCTCTTACTATAGGTGCCAATAAATAAATTGTACTATTTTTTGGTAATTTTTTAATTTTATCAACCATTTCACTTATAGGCTGTGACACAATCGGTTTACCTGTAAAAGGTGAATAGGGTATTCCAACCCTAGCAAATAAAACACGCATATAATCGTAAATTTCAGTAACAGTAGCTACTGTTGATCTTGGATTTTTTGAAGTATTTTTTTGTTCAATAGATATTGCTGGACTTAATCCTTCAATTAGATCAACTTTTGGCTTTTTCATTTTATCTAAAAACTGTCGTGCATATGAAGATAAACTTTCCACATATCGTCTTTGACCCTCAGCATAAATGGTGTCAAATGCCAGAGACGATTTTCCTGAACCAGACAGGCCCGTAATGACCACTAGTTTCTCTTTTGGAATTTCTAGAGAAACATTTTTTAAATTGTGTTCTTTAGCGCCTTTTACAACGATTTTTTTCAACATATTTTTTTATAAAATAATAATGATGTTATAATTATTAATCAATTATGTTATACTTATTTTAATTAAAACAAATTAAAATCACAAAACAACAAAGTAATATGGCAGGAAGTTTAAATAAAGTACAATTAATAGGTCGTTTAGGCGCAGATCCAGATATTAAACAAATGGTTAACGGTAAAAATGTAGCTAGATTGAGCATAGCCACTAGTCAATCATGGAAAGACAAATCTAGCGGAGAACGAAAAGAAAAGACGGAATGGCATAGAGTTGTGATTTTTAACGAAGGACTAGTTAACGTTGTGCAACAGTATTTAAAAAAAGGTGCTAATGTTTATATTGAAGGTCAACTAAGTACAAGAAAATGGAAAGATGAATCTACTGGTCAAGATAAATATTCTACAGAAATAGTTTTACAAAGCTATAATTCAAGTTTGACGATGTTAGACAGCAGAAACAGCAAAAATGATGGATCTAGTTTAGTTAGTGAAAACAAAAGCACATTGCCTAATGATAATTTAAATCAAGACAGTTCTGATTTAGATGATGAAATTCCATTTTAACTTTTATGGATAAGTCTGTAATAGAAAAAAAATCCTTTAAACCTATTTTCGTTCAAGATGAAATGAGTTCATCTTATTTATCTTACGCAATGAGTGTAATCGTAAGTAGGGCGTTACCAGATGTGAGAGACGGTTTAAAACCTGTTCATAGAAGAATTATATATGCTATGTATAAGGGTGGATATGATTGGTCCAAACCTTTCAGAAAATCAGCAAGAATTGTAGGAGACGTAATTGGTAAATACCATCCACATGGCGATCAGTCTGTTTATGATGCTTTGGTTAGATTAGTTCAAGATTTCTCAATGAGTTTACCATTGATTGCAGGCCAAGGTAACTTTGGATCTATAGATGGAGACCCTGCTGCTGCAATGCGTTATACAGAAACTAAGCTTGGTAAAATTGCTCAATTTTTAACTGAAGATCTAGAAAAAAATACTGTTAATTATAGAAATAATTACGATGAAACAGAAAAAGAACCGGAAGTTTTACCGTATCAATTTCCAAATATTTTGGTAAACGGTGCTGGAGGTATAGCCGTTGGAATGGCAACAAGTATACCGCCTCATAACCTGGGAGAAATAATTAATGCAACCGTAGCTTATATAGAAAATAAAGAAATTACTATTAGTCAGTTAATGAAGCATGTGCCAGGTCCAGATTTTCCAACAGGAGGAATTATAATTGGCAAAGAGATTTTAAAACAAGGTTATAACAAAGGAAGAGGGTCTTTTAAAATAAGGGGGGAAATAGATCTGGAAGAAAAAAAAGGTGGAAGAGAATGTTTAATAATAAAGTCTATTCCATACCAAGTAAATAAATCAGTTTTAATTGAAAAAATAGCACAATTAGCAAGAGATAAAAAAATTGAGGGCATTAGAGATATTAGAGATGAGTCAAACAGAGAAGGGATTAGAGTCCTTATAGAACTAAGGAAAGCAGTGGAGCCTGAAACTATTAGAAGACAATTATATAAACTAACCAACATAGAAAGTTCTTTTGGCTTTAATACACTCGCAATTGTAAATAACAAACCAAAAATTTTAAATTTAAAAGAGTTTATTTCTGAATTTTTGAAATTTAGAGAAGATACGGTAACAAAAAGAATTAAATTTGATTTAAAGAAAGCAGAAGAACGAGCACACATCCTTATTGGTTTAGCTACAGCTGTAGAAAATATTGATAACGTGATTAAAATAATTAAAAAATCAAAAAATGCAGAAGCGGCTAAGAAAAATCTTCTTTCACAAAAATGGAAAATAAAGAAAAGTATAAAATTAGTAACCTTAATAGAGAAGAAAAAAAATATTTCAGTTTATCAACTTTCTTTAGCGCAAGTAAATTCTATATTGGATTTAAAACTTCAAAAACTTACAGCTTACGGAATAGGAGAAATAGAATCTGAAATAAACAGATTATCATCTTTAATAATTGAATATAATAAGATTATTAATTCAAAAAAAGAATTGTATAAGTTAATAGTAAAAGAATTAATAAACATTAAAGATAAATTCTCTTCTCCTAGAAAAACTAAGATTATTGATGCTGTATTAAATTATAATATTGAAGAAACAATTCAAAAAGAATCTGTTGTTATTAGCATTACCAATCAAGGATATATAAAAAGAAGCCCACTTAGTTCTCTTAAAACACAAAAAAGAGGAGGAAAAGGAAAAACAGGAATTTCTACTAGAGAGGAAGACTTTGTAATTCAAATTTTTACTGCAAATACTCATACGCCGGTATTATTTTTTTCGACACAAGGACTAGTGTATAAGATAAAAGCCCATAAAATTCCCGAAGGAACAGCTGCTTCAAAAGGTAAATCTATATTTAATATTTTACCTCTCAAAAATCATCATTCCATAAGTTCAATTATGCCCTTGCCAGAGGACGAGGCAGAATGGAAAAATATGATGATAATTTTTGCTACATCAAAAGGAAATGTCAGAAAGAACACGTTAGAAGATTTTATAAATATTAATAATAGCGGAAAAATAGCAATGAAACTAGATCAAGATGATAAAATTATAGGTGTAAAAATTTGCAAGGATGATCAAGATGTTCTTTTAAGCACACAATTCGGTAAATGTATAAGATTTAAATCTAAAAAACTCAGATTATTTAAAGGTAGATCTTCAAAAGGTATTAAGGGAATTAAATTAAATGATGAAGATAGAGTTATTTCATTATCAATATTAAACAATTCCAACATTAGTTTAAAAACTATTAACAAAGATAAGAAAATTAAAAGTGGTGTTGATGGCTTTATACTATCAGTTACAGAAAACGGTTATGGGAAAAGAAGTTCATATTTAGACTATAGAGTCACTAATAGGGGTGGAAAAGGAATTATAGGAATAATTAATTCACCTAGAAATGGAAATGTAGCTTCGTCATTAGTGGTAACAAATGATGACGAAATTATACTATCCACTGATAAAGGCGGCATCATGAGATGTGCAGTTAAAGAAATACGGGTAGCAGGAAGGAATACACAAGGAGTAAGAATAAAAAAATTATCAGGTAATGAAAAAGTTGTATCAGTAATTAAAATAGAAGATAATATTCAATAAAATGAAGATTGCGATTTATCCAGGAACTTTCGATCCAATTACCTTTGGACACATTGATGTAATTAAAAAGTCATTAAAGATTTTTGATAAAGTAGTAGTTGCTACTACAGATAATATTAATAAAAATTATCATTTTTCAATAGATGAAAGACTTTCAATAATTCAAAATTCATTATTTAAAGATTTAAAATTAAACAAAAATAAAATTATAATTATTCCTTTCGATACATTAACTATAAATTTGTGTAATAAATACAAAGCTTCAGTTATTATCAGAGGTCTACGTGCAGTTTCTGATTTTGAATATGAATTTCAACTTGCTGGAATGAATAAAAAATTAAATGCCAATATTGAAACAATGTTTTTAATGTCAGATGTTGAAAATCAAATTATCTCATCTAAATTCGTGAAAGAAATTAGTAAATTAGGAGGGAAAATTAATAAGTTTGTGACAAAGTCAACAGTAAAAGTATTAAAAAATAAATTTTAATGAACAAATATATTTACGTATTTATTTTTTTTTTTACTTTACTTAATAACGATTTAATTGCTAAAGAAGATATTATGATATTAAAACTAAAACATGGAGAGGTTCATATAGAGTTGTATGCTGAAAAAGCACCAAATCACGTCAAAAGATTTAAAGAGTTAGCTGATCAAAAAAAATATGATAATGTTGTTTTTCACAGAGTTATAGAAGGATTTATGGCTCAAACGGGAGATATTAAATTTGGAAATTCAAGCTCTCCAAATTTTAATTTGTCTTTGGCTGGTACGGGAGGTTCAGACCTTCCTGATTTAAAAGCGGAGTTCTCAGATATTGCTCACACAAGAGGTGTTATATCCGCTGCGAGATCTCAAGATCCTAATAGTGCTAATAGCCAATTTTTTATATGTTTTCAATCTGCCCCTCACCTAGATAGACAATACTCTGCTTTTGGCAAAGTTATTAAAGGTATGGAATTTGTAGATATGATTAAAAAAGGTGATCCTAATAGTGGAGCTGTTTCAGATCCAGATAAGATTATAAGTCTAAGATCAAAATAAATTTAATGCATAATAAAGACTTTTTCTTTGAGTTAATTACTCAAGTTGGTAATGCTAGACTAGGTAAAATATTTACTCACAAAGGTGAAGTAAATACACCGGCATTTATGCCAGTAGGAACCCAAGGAAGTATAAAAGGAATTTATACAGATGATATTTTAAAAACTGGTACTGAAATTATTTTAGGAAACACATATCATTTATTATTAAGACCAGGAATAAATATTATTAAAAAATTTGATGGCCTTCACAAATTTATGAATTGGAAAAAACCCATCTTAACAGATTCAGGAGGATATCAAATTATGTCATTATCTAAATTTAATAAAATTGATAAAGATATTGGAGCAATATTTAAATCTCATATAGATGGAAAAAAAATAATTTTAAGTCCCGAAAAAAGTATACAAGTACAAAAAATTATAAATTCTGATATTATGATGGTTCTAGACGATTGCCCAGAATTAACAAAGGATAAAAAAAGATTATCGAAGTCAATAGAAATATCAACAAACTGGGCTAAACGATGTAAAGTTGAATTTGGTCAAAACAAAATGAAAGGTCTTTTTGGAATAGCTCAAGGTGGTTTAGATAAAGACCTAAGACATGAAAGTATCAGTAAACTAATTGAAATTGGCTTTGATGGTTATGCCATGGGCGGTTTAGCTGTCGGAGAAAATCAACATGAAATGTTTAAAATATTAAATGAGACGGTAAAATTTTTACCAAAAAAAAAACCTAGATATTTAATGGGCGTAGGAACTCCATCGGACATTTTGGGCGCTGTTAACGAAGGTATAGATATTTTTGATTGTGTTTTACCTACACGATCAGGCAGAACAGCACTTGCATTTACTTGGGAAGGCAAAATAAATCTTAAAAATTCAAAGTATCAAAATGATGTATCACCTTTAGATCAAAGTTGTGAGCTAAAAGATCTAAATAAATATTCCAAAAGTTATTTAAACCACTTAATAAAATCTAATGAAATGTTAGCCTCAATGTTAATTTCATTACATAATATCAATTTTTACCAACAATTCATGAGTAAAATAAGAAAAAGTATAAGGAGTGGCACTTTTACTACTTTTTATAAAAAATATATTGATTATTTTAATTAATAACTGTTTGAAATTCTCAAAATATATCTGTAAAAGAGATTTCTTCAAGGGCCCTTAGCTCAGTTGGTAGAGCACCTCCCTTTTAAGGAGGGTGTCGATGGTTCGAGTCCATCAGGGCTCACCAAAAATTATACTTTTAAAGGCGGATATTTAATAATAACTTCATTAATCCAATTTTGAAGATTTTCTATTCTTTTTTTACTAGATGGATGTGTACTTAAAAAAGCTGGAGGTTCTTTGCCTTTATTTTTTTCGGCCATTCTACGCCAAAGTTTTACTGACTCTCTTATATCATATCCTGCTAACGAAGAAAAAATTAAACCTAAATAATCAGCTTCGGTTTCTTGTTTTCTTCCAAAAGGATTAAATATTCCAATACTAAAAATATCAAGACCTGTATTCTGACCAATAGTATTTCTAGTTCTGTTTATCGCCCCACCCAAAAAAATATCAGCTACAGTAGTTCCTAAATTTATCGTCATTGCTTGACTAGCTCTTTCAACAGAGTGTTTTGCAACCGCATGTGCAATTTCATGACCCATAACTATAGATAATGCATCGGTATTTTTCGTTACTTTCAACAAACCTGTATAAACTGCAATCTTACCTCCTGGCATACACCAAGCATTTATTATTTTATCATTGTTTACTAAAACATAATCCCAAGCAAAATTTTTAGTTGGGTCCTCTTCATTTTTATTCTGAAAAAAAGTACTTACAGCAACTTCAATTCTTTTTCCTATTTTAATAACTTCTTCGAGCTGAGGTCCTTCAGTTATAAGTTTTGTTTTACTTCTAAATTGTTCGTAAGCCACAGCAGCTTGACGATTAATTTTAGACTCAGGTATAATACTAAGTTGTTTTCTGTCTGTAATAGGCACAGTTGAACAAGAAGGCAATATTAGCGAACAACAACCGCATCCAAATAAGCCAAGAAATTTTCTTCTATTTATGTTATACATTTTAGATTCATGATTTTAAATAATAAATTATTAATTGCAATTTTTATCTTAATCATTGCCTTTATTGTTTTCTCAAGCTATTCATAGATGTCAAAAAAAATCATTAAAAAATCAATTTTCTCAAGAATAAGAAATTACTTTATAGCAGGTATAGTTGCTTTAATACCTATAGGGATAACATTATATTTAACCCTATTTATTATAAAATTATCAACAAATTTAATTCCAAAAGAAATTAACCCAAATAATTATTTACCATTTGACATCCCCGGCTTGGAGATTTTGATTGCTGTAATTTTAATTACTCTAGTTGGATGGATATCTTTATCTTTTTTAGGAAAAAAGTTCTTTGAGTTATTTAATAATATCTTAAAAAAAATTCCTATTTTAAGAACTATTTATTCTGCTATTGGTCAAATGACAGAAAGTTTTACAAAGAATGATAAAGACAAGGGCAGCGTTGTATTAATAGAGTATCCAAGAAAAGGTGTTTGGGCCGTTGGGTTTGCAACTAAAAAAAATGAAGGAATAATTTCAGATAAAACTAAAGAAGAATTAATTAATGTTTTTTTACCTACCACACCAAATCCTACTAGTGGTTTTCTATTAATGGTACCCAAGAAAGATATAATTTATCTAGATGTAACATTTGAACAAGCATCAAAATTTATTGTTTCTGCTGGAACTTCTGATTTATAAGCTAATCAATTTTTTCATTAATTATCTCAGCTTTGTCAAATAGCTTTAATAAAAAAGTATATTTTTTTTGATTCACTTTAGAATCAATTTCATTTACATATTTTTCAGCAAGTAAAAACAATTCTTTATGAAGTACTGGGTCTGCAAATCTAAAATTTTTCATTCCACTTTGTTGATAACCAATAATGTCTCCGAAACCTCTTAATCTCATATCTTCTTCAGCTATAAAAAAACCATCATTTGATTTTTTTAATATCTTTATTCTTTTTATGGCATTTTTGGTTAAACCATCTTTAAATAATAAAATGCATATTCCCTGATTTTTACCTCTTCCGACTCTACCTCTTAATTGATGAAGTTGAGCTAACCCAAACTTATTTGCATTTTCTATTATTATTAAATTTGCATTAGGAAAATCTATACCTACCTCTATTACAGTTGTTGAAACTAAAATATGTATCTCTTTTTTTAAAAACTTTTTTAATATTTTGTTTTTCTCATCTTTGTTTAGAGATCCATGTAACAAACCTACTTTAGAAGGGAATATCTTTTTAATAATATCAAATTTTTTTTTTGCAGAAGAATAATTTAAAAATGAAGAATTTTCTATTAAAGGGCAAACCCAAAAAATTTGATTACCTAAATTAATTTGCTTTTTTATAAATGGCCACAGTTCATTAATTTTTTTTTCAGGCTTGCTAAGAGTAATTACTTTTTTTCTATTTGCAGGCTTTTCATTTATTTTAGATATATCCATATCTCCATACATGGACATTATCATTGTTCTAGGAATTGGAGTTGCAGACATTAAAAGGACATCACAATTATTTCCACCTTTTTTTGCCAATTCTGATCTTTGTATTACTCCAAATTTGTGTTGCTCATCTATTACAACTAACCCTAAATTTTTAAAATTAATTTTTTTTTGAAATAAAGAATGCGTTCCTATAATAAAATTGATTCTTCCTAACTCAACATTTTTAATTATTTCCTTTTTTTTTGAGAAATCGGTTTTACCTGTTAAAAACTCGATTTTAAATTTAGTTTTTTCAAATATTTTTTTTGCTAAATTATAATGTTGCCTAGCCAATATTTCAGTAGGAGCCATCAATGCACATTGATATTCGCTATCAATAACGTTTGCTATAGTTAAAAGAGCTACAATAGTTTTTCCTGAGCCTACGTCACCTTGAATTATTCTAAACATCCTTGTATTTGAGGTTAAATCAAAATTAATTTCTTCAAGGACTTTTTTTTGGCTTTTAGTAAGTTTAAAAGGAAATGAATTGATAATTTTTTTATATGAAATGAAATTAAAATATTTATTTTTTTTCTTTTTTTTAATTTTTTTTCGATTATGTGATAAAACTAAAAGATTAGCACAAATTTCATCGAAAACTAACCTTTTATAACTTTTAGAGAGTGGATTTTGACTATCTCGAGTTTTATGAAGGGTAATAATATTGTCTTTCCAATTTAAAAATTCGTTCTTTTTTAAAAATTGTTTTTCATGCCAATCCTCAACTTCTGGTAAATTATTTATTACTTGTTCAGAAATAAATCTGTATTTTTTTTCATTTATACCTTTTGTTAATGAATATTTAGGAATAACTTTTTTTACGAAGTCTTCATTTGATACAGAGGTAACATATTCCGGGTTTGTTATCTGATATTTATTATTATAATAGCTTACTTTGCCACTTATTATGACCCAGTTATTTATTGGAAAAAGTTTTCTTAAATATCCTTCTCTACTATTAAAATAAACTATTTCAATTTTACCTGTATTATTTTCACAAACAATTTTATTTGGAAGATTTCTTATTCTTGGAAAATTCAATTTTTTTACCATAACTCTTATTGTTTGAATTTTTCCTATTTCTAGTTTGTTTAGGCTAACTATTTGAGATCTGTCTGTTTCTGAATATGGAAGATTTAGCAGGATATCTTTAACTTTTTCTATTTTTCTATTTTTAAGATATTTAGATAATTTATTGCCAATTCCTTTTAAAACTTTTAGGTCACTAAAAATTAAATCTTTTTTTATTAAAGTCATTTATTAATGTATAATAGATTCTTTCTATGAATAAATTAGAAATATTTAAAAAAAAATTGTTATACAGATCTAATTATAGAGGAACAAAAGAATTAGATATTTTGTTGAGCCAGTTTGTTAAAAAAAATATTGATGTGTTTGATGAATCACAACTTCAAGAACTCGATAAATTTTTAGATTTTGAAGATGATGTGATTTTAGATTATTATAATAAAGGATTAATAAAAAATAATATTGACAAAAATAAAATTTCTAAAATATTTAAAAAATTTTTATTATAATGGCGGAGAGGGTGGGATTCGAACCCACGAACGAGTTGCCCCGTTGCTGGTTTTCAAGACCAGTGCTTTCAACCGCTCAGCCACCTCTCCATTAATTAACTATCTTTATTACTATCAAAGTAGTTAAATAACAATATTCAAAGAGATTATTTCAAATACTAGTTTATATCTAATATATGTGATATTCAAAAAAATGCTTAAAAACTTAATAAGTATAAGTTTATCTATAATTATATTAACTTTACCAAACAAGTTATTGTCCAATGATTTACCATCGAGTCAATCTTTTGAATCTTGGTTAAAAGATTTTAAAAAAAAAGCCATTAATTCAGGCATTTCAGAAGATGTTGTTGAAGATGTTATGTCAAAAGCAATATTTTTACCAAAAGTAATTGAGTACGATAGATATCAACCTGAATTTTATGAAGATACTCGTACTTATATCAAAAAAAGAACAAACCAAAGAAAGGTTAAAAAGGGAGTTGAGTTATATAAAAAAGAAAAAATAATTATTGATAAAATTGAAAAAAAATTTTCAGTAGAAAAAGAATTACTATTAGCTCTAATGGGTATAGAAACAAATTTTGGAAATTATTTAGGTAAAATGGATATTATATCTTCGTTAGCTACCTTAAGCTTTGATAAAAGACGAAGTAATTTTTTTACAAAAGAACTATTAATTTTGTTAACTCTTATAGATAATAAAATTATCAGTAAAGATATTCTTTATGGTTCATGGGCTGGAGCCTTTGGTAATTTTCAATTTATGCCCAGAACAATACGTAACTACGCAGTTGATTATAATGAAAATAAAATAATCGAATTAAAAAGCATTGAAGACTCATTTGCTTCAGCAGCGAATTATCTTAGCAAAATTGGATGGAAAAAAAACACTCCTTGTTATACAAAAATTGAATTAATTGAAACAATTCCAAATAAATATTTAAACTCCTCTGCAAGAAATATTAAAAATAAAAAAAAAGTAAAATTTTTCAAAAAATATATTAAAAATTCAGATTTTTTAAATATAAATGATAATTTATTATCTGCAATTATTATACCTGATAAAGATATTATACCTGGATCTAAAACTTATAAGCCAGCATATTTAGTATACAATAACTATGAAAAAATTTTAAACTGGAATAGATCATTACGTTTTGCTTTAGCGGTATGCACTTTAAAGAATAATTTTAAAAATGAAATATAAAATACTTTTAATTTTTTTGTTTATTACTTCCTGCACTCAAAATTACAAAAGTTTGAACAATAATGTTCCTTTAAATTCAAAGGGATTTGCATTTATATATAGTGTACAAGATTACAATGAAGGAATAATTAAAACGAGATTAGATCATGAGACTCTTGAAGTTGCGCACAATAGCTTAAAACCAGGTTCTTTAGTTAAAATAATTAATATAAAATCAAACAACTATTTGGTAATTAAAACTACTAAACGATCTGAATATCCAAAGTTTTACAATATATTAATTACTAAACCTGTTGCTGATAAACTTAAACTTGACAAAGATTTGCCCCTAGTAGAGGTAATTGAAGTAAAAAGGAACAAATCATTTGTTGCTAAAAAAACTAAAATTTTTAAAGAAGAAGAAAAAATACATAGCAATGCGCCTGTGGAAACCGTTACAATAAATAATATATCTAAAAACAGTTCAAAAACGAATAAAAAAAAGACTAATAATTTTGATATTATAATAGCTGAATTTTACTCTAAACAATCTGCTATTTTTTTAAAAAAAAGAATCACTCAGGAATTGACAAATTTTAATCACAAAAAATTAACAATTAAGTCAAAAAAATCAGGTAAAACAAGTCTCATATCAGGTCCTTATAACTCTATTAATTTAATGAAAAATGACTACATTCAACTTATTAATTTTGGTTTCGAAGAATTGGATATTGCTATAAATGAATAAATTTTTAATAATTATAATATTATTTTTTTTTAAATTTAATCTAGTTTTTGCTGAACCAAAGATTAACGCAAGAACAGCTATTGTTATAGACTATCATTCAGATAAAATTTTGTATGAATATGAACCAGATATTCAAATATATCCTGCGTCTATGACAAAAATTATGACATCTATAGTAGCTTTTGATTTATTAAAAAAAAATAGACTTTCTCTTGATGATAAATTTATAGTTTCAGAAACAGCTTGGCGATTATCACAAAGTGGTTTTTCATCAATGTTTATTATGGTAAATGATGAAGTCTCAGTAGAAGACTTATTATATGGAATAATCGTAGCTTCGGGTAACGATGCTTGTGTTGCTTTAGCAGAAGGCATTGCTGGATCAGAAGATGCTTTTGCAGATATGATGAATGAAAAAGCTTCAGAAATAGGAATGACATCAACAAACTTTTCTAATTCATCTGGAATTAATGATCCTAATAATTACTCAACAGTTAGAGATATTGCTTTAATGTCAAAATATTTAATTAAAAATTATCCTGAATTTTATACTTGGTATGCAGTAAAAAATTTTACTTGGGATAGAACTGGAGGAGATCCAATCAAACAAGGTAATAGAAATCCTTTATTATATAAAAACGTAGGTGTAGACGGTGTAAAAACTGGATATTTAGCTGTAGAAAAATATTCTTTAGCTAGCTCTATGCAAAAAGATACTCGTAGAATTATCGCTGTAGGCTCAGGATTCCCAACTAAACAATTTAGAAGCACTGAATCATTAAAACTATTAAATTGGGGTTTTAGAAACACAAATACTTATGAAATTTCAAAAAAAGGTGAGACTTCCTTTGAAATAGATGTGTGGCTAGGTAAAAAAAATAAGATTAAGGCAATTACAAAGGAAGATTTTTACATAACTTTCGACAAAAAAAATATCCGTAATTTAAAGGTTTCAATAGAATATGATGGCCCAATAAAAGCTCCTATACAAAAAGATGAAAAAATAGCTAAAATGACTGTTTATAACAAAGATATTGTTGTTAAAAGTTTACCACTTTATGCTTCTGAAAAAATATCAAAAGTTAATTTTTTTAAAAGTTTAATCACTTCAATAAATTATCTGATTTGGGGTGATGTATAAAAAGAAGCCTTTTTTTATAGTCTTTGAAGGTGTAGAGGGTTGCGGAAAATCCTATCAATGTAAAAAGTTAAAAAAAAATTTAGAGAAAAAAGGAATAAAACCAATTTTAACTCGTGAACCAGGTGGTACTAGAAGTGCAGAGTCAATTAGAAAATTAATTCTTAAGGATTATTTTTTTAAAAATAAAAATGAAAAATTTGATAAATATACAGATACATTGCTTTATTTGAGCGCGAGGAATGAACATATAATAAATAAAATAAAACCAGCGCTCAAAAAAAAAAAAATTATAATATGTGATAGATTCGTTGATTCGACTTTGGCTTATCAAGTATATGGCAAAAAAGTAAATCGTTTTTTCATTGATCGTATTCATAAATTTATATTACAAGGCATTAAGCCAGATGTAACCTTTGTATTAAAAGTTTCTCCTAAAGCTTCAAAACAAAGATTAAAAAAAAGAAAAACAAAAAATAGATATGATAAGTTTTCTCAGGTTTTCTATTCTAAGGTCCAAAATTATTTCTTGAGAATTGCCAAGAATAAAAAAAATTACTTTGTTCTTAATTCTTCTTCTAATGACTCATCTTTAGAAAAAAAAATTTTACAAATTGTTTGTACAAGACTAAAAATTAAATGATTATGAATGACTATCTAGATCCACGAAAATCTTTGATTTTATATGGATTAAATGAAAAAATAAATTTTTTTATTAAACTTTATAGCTCCAAAAAATTTCCTCATATTTTAATGCTTAGTGGTGAGAAGGGTAGCGGAAAATTTACTTTAATAAATCATTTTTTAACTTATATATTCGACAAAGATAATTATAATATTGAAAATTATACTATAAATAATCAAACTTCATTTTATAATCTAAATTTAAATAATTTGTTTCCTAATATCATTTATCTTTCAGGAAATAATTATAAAGATACAAGCATTAATTACATTCGCAATTTAAAAACAAAAATTTTTCAATCTACAATTTCTAATAAAGATAGATTTATCATTTTTGATGATGTCGAATTATTTAACAAAAATGTTCTTAATGCATTACTTAAAATAATTGAAGAACCTGCTTCTAAAAGTTATTACTTATTAATTAATAATAAAACTAGGCCAATTATAGAAACCATACGTTCAAGATCTTTAGAAATCAAATATCTTTTAGACAAAAGCAGTAGAGCAAATATAATCAAACAATTGATCAAAAATTTAAATTTAAAAACTTTTCTTGATTATGAATTATTAAATTTAACGCCAGGAAAATTTTTAGTTTTTAATTCCTTGTGTGAAGATAATGAAATTGATGTCAATGCAGATTATATTCATAATATAAACAAATTATTAAATTTATATAAAAAAAATAAAAACATAAATTTTATTAATTTGATTTTATTTCTAACTGATTTTTATTTTATTAATCGAGAAAAAGAAGAATTAGAAAATTGAAAGTAAGTCTTTTATAATCAAAAACTTGAATAATTTTATAACCTATAATTTGAATCATAATACATTGATAAATGCTATAAATAACAAGATTTATAATGGATAAAAACTTTTATATTACAACACCAATTTATTATCCTTCAGGCAAACCTCATATGGGTCATGCTTATTCAAGTATTATTGCCGATGTATTTGCAAGGTTTAAAAGGCTAGAGGGTTATAACGTTTTGTTTTTAACAGGCACCGATGAACATGGCCTTAAAATACAGCGTGAAGCAGAAAAAAATAATAAAAATCCAAAAGATTTTTGCGATGAACTATCGATAAAATTTAAAGATTTAACAAAAATATTAAATTTATCTAATAATGATTTTATTCGAACAACTGAAAGCAGACATCATATTTCTGTTAACGAAATATGGAACAGACTTGTAGAGTCAGGAGATATTTATTTAGGAAAGTATAGTGGTTGGTACTCTGTATCTGATGAAGCTTATTATGATGAAGATGAAATACAAGTATTAAAAGGACAAAAAATTGCAATTACTTCTGGATCAAAAGTTGATTGGGTAGAGGAAGAGTCATTTTTTTTTAAATTATCAAATTGGTCAAATGAACTATTAAAACTATATAATAACAAAGATTTTATTTTGCCTGTATCTAGAAAAAATGAAGTTGTTAATTTTGTTAAAAAGGGATTAAAAGATTTGTCTGTTAGTAGAACCTCTTTTTCCTGGGGTATACCGGTGCCTAAAAACAAAAAACATGTTATATACGTGTGGCTAGATGCTTTAACTAATTATATAAGCGCTTTAAATTTTCCAAATACAGACGACAAAAAATATAAAAACTTTTGGCCTGCAGATCTCCATATAATAGGTAAAGATATATTACGCTTTCATGCTATATATTGGCCTGCCTTTTTATTAGCTGCGAAACTTCCTGTGCCTAAAAGAATATTTGGCCATGGGTGGATTCTCTCTGAAGATAAAAAGATGTCAAAATCTATTGGTAATATATTAGACCCAATTGAAATTATTAAGAATTATGGTATCGATCAATTAAGATATTATTTAGTAAAAGAAGTCTCTTTGGGAAACGATGGAAGTATTTCAATGGAAAATTTAAAAAATTGTGTAAATAATGACTTGGCAAATAATTATGGAAATTTATGCCAAAGAGTATTTGCATTTATAAAAAAAAATTGTTCAAATAAAATTCCCAAACCAAATAATTTATCTGATTTAGACAACAGATTAATAATTAAATTAAAAGACAATACAAAGAATTTAATTAAATTAATGAATAATCAAAATTTAAACGAGTTTATAAAAACTGTAGTTAGTTACTCTTTTGATGCTAATAAATATTTTAATGATTCTCAACCATGGTCCTTAAAAGAAAAAGATTCTGTGAAAATGAACAATATTTTGTTTACAATTTGTGAACAAATAAAGAATATCAGCATTTTACTTTTACCGATTATCCCGAAGTCTGCGAGTAAAGTTTTAGATACGATGAACGTTAGTTTTGAAAACAGATCTATACAAGGTATAAACAATTTGGAGTGTTTTAAACATGATAAAGAAATACAAAAATTAGATATCTTATTTAATAAAATTGAAAATGATAATTGATTCACATTGTCACCTTACATATGAACCAATGGTTTCATCTATCTATGAAACTATTAAAAGAGCTGAAGAAAATGGAGTAAATTTTCTTTTAACTATTTCAACAGAAGATAAAAGTTATAATAAAATTCTTGAAATAATAAATAAATTCAAAAACGTATTCGGCACTTATGGAATACATCCTCATGAGGCAAAAAAATATAAGCACATTAAGTCAAAAGACATAATTTTAAAAGTAAAAGAAAATAAGAAGATTATAGGAATTGGAGAGAGCTGACTTGATTTTTATTACAATCATTCAGAAAAAAAAGATCAGATAAATTCTTTTTTAGAGCATATTTATGCATCTCAAGTAACCAATTTACCTCTTGTAGTTCACACCAGATCAGCAGAAGAAGATACGTTGAAAATTTTAAAAGACTCAACAATAAACAAAAATTTTAAAATCTTAATTCACTGTTTTACAGGATCAAAAAGTTTTGCTTTTAAGTTACTTGATCTAGGCGCTTATATATCAGCTAGTGGAGTAATTACTTTTAAAAAATCAAAAGAACTAGCTCAAATATTTAAAGAAATACCTTCTAATAGAATTTTAGTTGAGACAGACTCACCTTATTTATCTCCTGAGCCTCTTCGTGGAAAATCAAATGAGCCAAGCCATATAACTCATACTGTTAAATTTTTATCAAATCTTAAAAATATTTCCTATGAAAAGTTTTCCGAAATAACAACACAAAATTTTTTCAAACTTTTTGGTAAACTAAATTGAAAAATAAATTTACAATACTAGGATGTGGTAGCTCACTCGGGTCTCCATGGATTACAAATCATAGAGGAAATTTAAAAAATAATTCTAAAAACATAAGGACAAGATGTTGTTCACACATACAATTTGGTGATTTATCTGTTTTAATTGATACGTCACCAGATATTAAAAGTCAGTTTTTAAAAAATAATATTAAATCTTTAGATGCTATAATTTATACACACGAACATGCTGATCAAACTTCAGGTATTTTTGAAATGAGACCTTTTTTCTGGAAAAATAAAAAAAAGATTCCAGTCTATGGAAGCAAAAGAACAATAAAGGCATTATTATCTAAATATAGTTTTTGTTTTGCACCAAAACAGGGGTACAAAGCTATCATGACAGCAAGAATTGTTAATGATAAATTTATTATAAAAAATAAAAACAATTCTCTTACAATTAAAATTTTTGATGTAATACATGGTATGATTAAATGCTCTGGATTTCTTTTTAATAAAATTGTTTACATAAGCGATTGTAATAAAATTCCAACTAAATCTTTTAAAAATTTACACAATTTAAATTATTTAATTGTTGATTGTTTAAGGCGTGAGAAGCATCCATCTCATTTTAACTACGATGATGCCATATCACTTGTAAAAGCTGTAAAACCAAAAAAAACTATATTAACGAATTTACACACTGATTTAGATTATACTTATCTCAAAAAAAAACTGCCATCAAATATAATACCTGCTTATGACGGACTAAGTTTTAATTTTTGATTGCTTCTTTTATTACTTTTAAAAACTTGTCAGAACTTGGCTTGGTAAAAGATGCGAACGTTTCATACACTTTGCCGTTTTTTCCAATTATTATTTTGTGAAAATTCCATTTAGGTATGGCACTTATCCCATGATTTTTTTTTGCCCATTTATAAAATGGATGGGCTTGACTTCCAATAACATTGACTTTTTCAGTCATAGGAAAACTTATATTAAAATTAGTTTCGCAAAAATCCTTTATCTCTTTGTTTGTACCTGGTTCTTGTTTAAAATTATTTGTTGGCACTCCAATAACAACTAAGTTTTGGGCTTGGTAATTTGACCAGAGTTCTTGCAAGTCATTGTATTGTGGAGTGTATCCACATCTACTTGCTACATTCACAATTACTATAACTTTATCTTTATAATCACTTAATTTAATAACTCCCCCCTCAATACTATTAAACTCATAGTCATAAACTAAATTAGTATAACTTGCTGATGACTTGCTAAAAAAACTAAACATAAAAATTAATAAAATTAAAAACTTTTTCATTGATTAATCTTAAGCGCTTTAAATATAGCTTCCATAGGCAATATGACACAATTAATTCTACTTTTGTTTTTACCTATTAAAAGTTGATCAAATATTTTAAATTTTGACAAAAAATCAATTTTTTTACTTTTATTGAAAAATTTATAATTATTTCGAAGATCTTTTAAATTAAAATTATTTATCTTGTTTGCTAGGAGACTTGCCGAAGCCTCACATATAACACATGCTTCAGTTTCATAACGCATTAATTTAATTTTTGTTTTATTTGCTATTATCTCTATTTTAATAAAATCGCCACACAAAGAATTTTTAACTGATGATTTGTGTGTAAAAATATTTTTAAGTCCAGCAAATTTTGTATTAGAGGCTAATTTTATAATTTTAGAACTAATCATCTTCTAGAGAAAAATAATAATAAAAAGTATCCGAATAATGTTGACAATAAAGATCCTACAAGCACACCAATCTTTACTCCATCCAAATATTGAATATCATTTACAAAGGCCAAATTTCCAACAAACAAACTCATTGTAAAACCAATTCCTGTGAGAATAGATACTGCATAAAATGATCCCCAATTAGAATTATTTGGTTTTTCAGCAAATTTTAAGATTACAGCTAAGTATGAAAATAGAAAAACACCTATTTGTTTACCAAAAAATAAACCTGAAACTATTCCCAGAGGAACTGGAGCAAGTAGAGATGCAAAAGTTAATCCTTCCAATGAAACACCAGCATTAGCGAAAGCAAAAATTGGCATTATACCAAATGCAACGTAGGGTGATAATGCATGTTCTAACTTAAGTAAAAGTGATTTTTTTGGCTCTATTTTATTGTGAGGTATTGTTAAAGCCAATAATACACCAGCTATAGTCGCATGTATACCCGATTGATGAGTGAAGTCCCATAATAATATCCCAACTATTAAATAAGGTATAAAATTTTTAACTTTAAATTTGTTTAAGCCAATTAAAGCTATAACTGCAAATAACATTAAAATCAGATAGGTTGTACTTACATTTCCTGAATAAAAGAACGCTATAATTACAATTGCACCTAAATCATCGATTATAGCTAGAGCTGTTAAAAAAACTTTTAATGAAATTGGCACTCTTTTACCTAATAAAGACAAAACACCAAGTGAAAAGGCTATGTCTGTTGCAGATGGTATTGCCCATCCTTTAAGAGTAGTACTATCTGAAAAGTTAATGAAAATATAAAATAAGGCTGGAATTAACATTCCACCAACAGCTCCAATTATAGGCAACAAAGCTTGTTTCGGGTTAGATAACTCACCTTGTATGAATTCTCTTTTAATTTCTAAAGAAACTAAAAAGAAAAAAATTGCCATTAAAACGTCATTTATCCAGTGTAAAACACTGAGTTTTAATCCAAAGTTTTCTGTTCCAAGAATTATATATTTTTGTAAAATAGAAAAATATTGATCAGCAAAATTACTATTACTAATAAAAAGAGCGAGTATTGCAGCAAACAATAATACAAATCCAGAAGAAGACTCTAATTTGAAAAAATATTTAAACGGTTTTGTTAATTTTTGGATCATAGCTGTTTTTTACTTCTATAATGATTATCTTTCAATTGCCAAATAGACAAATTTAACTTATAAAAATAGACTTTCGGGGCGTAGCGCAGCCTGGTAGCGCATCTGGTTTGGGACCAGAGGGTCGCAGGTTCAAATCCTGCCGCCCCGACCAGAAATAAGCTAGCAATTATAATGATTAATTTAGCTTTAAAAATTCAATATATTTAATAGAATTTAAGAATGAGATATTTAAATAGTATTGGCACAATAGTGTTTTTTAGTTTATTTATCACTTTTAATCCAGTTCAATCTGATGAGCATGGGCCTAGCATAGATACAGCAAAAAGCTATGTTTTAGATTTACCAAAATTAATAATGTCGAGTAAAAAAAATAAAAAACTCATAATTAGTGCTTTGAATAGAATTGAGGAGGATTGTTGTTCTAAGAACCTTCCTTCTAAAGATAAAAATAGAGTGAAAAAAATTAAAAAAAGTTTAGAAAAATGTTTAACTAATAAATGTCATAGCAAAACTTATTTAATGTGGGCCATAAAAAGACCAAGAAAATTAATAGTTTTAAATGAAATTGATGAACTAAACTCAATTATGTTAAAAAATGAGCAGGCTAACATTTTAGACACTAAAACTAGAGAAGATATATTATTGAAAGAAAAAAATG
>CACCPR010000003.1 GCA_902548045.1 uncultured Pelagibacteraceae bacterium | reverse complement strand
TACTTTATGCATACTATAAAAAGTAAAGAAAGTATTACTTCTGCTTATTTTGATTATGGAGTAAGAAACTTCGCTTTAGATAATAAAGATGAATTAAGAAAAATTTTGGAAGCCACTAATAATGCAAAAGATCTAAACTTATTTGTTAGAATAGCAATTTCAAATGAGCATGCTGAGATTGATTTATCAAGAAAATTTGGAGCTTTACCGTCAGAAGCATTAGGACTTGTAAGGCTATGTAAAGAGCATTCTAAAAAAATTGGAATAAGTTTTCATGTTGGCTCCCAATGTATGCACAAAATTTCTTATTCCAAAGGCATACGTGAAATTGGAAACATTATTAAAAAAACAAAAATTATTCCTGATATCATAAATGTTGGAGGAGGATTTCCCTCAATCTATCCAGATCTAAATCCTGAGCCACTAAGTAATTATATAGATGAAATTAAAAAATCTCTCAGTAATTTAAGATTATCAAAGTTACCAGAAATTATTTGTGAACCTGGAAGAGCCGTAGTGGCTGAAAGTGGGTCGACAATTGTAAAGGTTGTTTTAAAAAAGAAACAAAAACTTTATATTAATGATGGAACTTATGGTTCTTTATTTGACGCAGGTGTACCAAACTTTGTATTGCCTAGTAGAATGGTAGCTAATGGAAGAGTCCAATCAAAAAAATTAACTTCATTTAGTTTTTTTGGTCCAACTTGTGATAGTTTAGATTATATGAAAGGGCCTTTTCTACTTCCAAATAATATCAAAGAAGGTGATTATATTGAGTTGGGTCAGCTAGGTGCCTATGGATTAACATTTAGAACTAAATTTAATGGTTTCTATTCAGATGAAATCGTTGAATTAAGTGATAAGCCAATTATGTCTTTGTATGAGGACACAAGTGAAGTTGATTACTTGGTTGCCTAATGACAAAAAAAAATAGTCCTGATATAGGACATAATAAAAAATCTTTTTTAAACTCCCCAGTAGAGCACATCGACATTAAATCTTTTGATGCTAGAAAAATAATAGAGGGAATGAGCAAAATGTCTTTTACCTCTAGGGACACAGCAAAAGCTGCTAGTATTTATAATGAAATGTTGGCGGATAAAGATTGCTCAATTTTTTTAACTTTGGCCGGATCAACTTCAGCTGCTGGATGTATGAATTTGTACGCAGATCTTGTTAAAAATAATATGGTTGATGCTATTGTAGCGACTGGGGCATCTATAATTGATATGGATTTTTTTGAGGCTCTGGGTTTCAAACATTATCAAGGTTCACAATTTCAAGATGATACTGAATTAAGGAATAACTATATTGATAGAATTTATGATACATATATAGACGAAGAAGAGCTTCAGGCCTGCGATAAAACTATATGTAATGTGGCAAACTCTTTGGAGCCTAAACCTTTTACATCAAGAGAATTCATCAAAGAACTTGGTAAATATCTAAAAACGAATGCTAAAAAAAAAGGTTCTTTAATTGAGGTAGCTTATGATAACAATGTTCCGATTTTTTGTCCTGCATTTACCGATAGCTCAGCCGGGTTTGGACTAGTTATGCATCAAGAGCAAAATCCCAAAAAACATTTAACAATCGATTCTATCAAAGAATTTAGAGAATTAACTGAGATTAAACTTAAATCAAAGCAATCTGGGCTATTAATGATTGGAGGCGGAGTACCTAAAAATTTTGTTCAAGATACTGTTGTATGTGCAGAATTACTTGGCAAAAAAGTAGATATGCATAAGTATGCAATTCAAATAACTGTTGCAGATACTAGGGATGGGGCTTGCAGCAGTTCTACTCTCAAAGAAGCAAGCTCATGGGGAAAAGTTAATATTACCAAGGAACAAATGGTATTTGCAGAAGCAACAAGTGTTTTACCTTTAATAGCAAGCGACGCTTATCACCGTAAAAATTGGCAAAGTAGAGAAAAAAGAAACTTTCAAAATTTATTCACTTAAAATGAGTAAAACTAAAATAGCATTGATACAGATGAAAATGACATCTGATCTAAAAAAAAATACAACTCAAGCAATCAGTAAAATAAAGATTGCAGCTAAAAGGGGTGCCAAAGTTGTATGTTTACCAGAGTTATTTTTAACAAAATATTTTTGTCAGATAGAAAGACATAAAAATTTTAATTATGCTGAAAAAATTCCTGGTCCCTCAAGTAATTTGTTTTCTTCTGTTGCAAAAGAATTAAAGATTGTTTTAATTATTTCGTTATTTGAAAAAAAAACTTCTGGTCTTTATCATAATAGTAGTATCGTAATTAATGAAAAAGGAAAAATTTTAGGAAAGTATAGAAAAATGCATATACCTGACGACCCACAATTTTATGAAAAATTCTATTTCACACCGGGCGATTTAGGATTTAAATCTTTTAAAACTACCCAAGGTAATTTAGGTACGCTTATTTGTTGGGATCAGTGGTTCCCTGAAGCTGCTAGATTAACAGCTTTAAAAGGCTCCGAAATAATTTTTTACCCTACAGCAATTGGGTGGCATCCTAAAGAAAAGAAAAAATTTGGTAAATCCCAATTAGAATCATGGCTATCAGTTCAAAGATCTCATGCAATATCAAATGGTATATATGTTGCGGCAATAAACAGGGTAGGAGTTGAAAAACAAGGAACTAAAAAAATTGAGTTTTGGGGCAATAGTGTCGTATTCGACCCAAGTGGTAATGTAGTAAAAAAGGCTAATTTAAAAGAAAATATTTTAATTTGTGAAATAGATTTTAAAAAGGTAGAAAACTCAAGAAGACATTGGCCCTTTTTTAGAGATAGACGAATTGATTCTTATAAGGGATTGTTAAAAAATCCTAAAGATGCTTAAAAAAAAATCTAATAAACTCTATAGAATGCCTGCGGAGTGGGAAAAACAAAATTCTACTTTGATAGGATGGCCTTACAATGAAAAAGATTGGCCAAATCGATTTGAAAATATACCAGATATATTTGCTAAAATTATTTCTAAGATATCTCATTGTCAAAAAGTAAGGGTTTTGATTAGAAATAATGAATCAAAAAAAGAAATTAAATCAAAATTAAAGACATTTAATGGAAGATTAAACAACATCCAATTTATTTATTGCAAAACTGATAGGGTTTGGATGAGAGACTCTGGTCCGATATTTATAAAAGACAAAAAAAATAAAAACATTTTGAGTAACTGGAAATTTAATAGTTGGGCAAAATATAAAAATTATAAAAATGATGATAAAGTAAATTTAACTATAAAAAAGTACTATAGAGGTAAAATTATAAGTCCAAAATACAAAAAAAAACCTATTGTACTTGAAGGTGGGTCTATAGACGTTAACGGTAGGGGTCTATTACTTACTACTAAGGAGTGTTTATTGAGCAAAATTCAACAAAGAAATTTTTCTTTAAAACGCAGTGACTACAACAAAATATTCGAAAAATTCTTTGGAATTAGTAGAACCATATGGCTCAATAAAGGCATTGAAGGAGATGACACGCATGGTCATATCGACGATATAGCTAGATTTGTTAATTATGATAAAATTTTTATAGCTTTCGAAAGTAATAAAAATGATAAAAATTATAAAAAACTTAATGAAAACTTTAAAATCTTAAAGAAAATCAAGATTAAATCATTAAAGTTGAAAATAAAAAAAATTCCTATGCCTAGCCCTATATATATAGATAATATAAGAGTTCCAGCATCATATCTAAACTTTTATATATCTAACAAATTTGTATTATTGCCAATTTTTAATGATGCGAAAGATAATTTGGTAATAAATATTTTCAAGAAAGAATTTAGTAATAGAAAAATTATTCCTATAGATTGCTCTGATTTAATATGGGGTTTTGGAGCAATACATTGTATGACTCAACAAGAGCCCGTATAATGTATTAAATTTTTCTATAAAATATTTTGAGGTGACCAACTTATAACAACTGAAGCACCTCCAAGATCTTTGTCTTTTTCAAAAGATAAGCTAGCCAATTGTCTTTCTAAAAGAGTTTTGCCAAGAAAAGTTCCTAATCCAGTACCAGAGTTTGATCTAACTTCAAATGATTTAGATTTTATATAAGGCTCTCCTAGAACTTCTATCACATCCTCTGGGAAGCCGGGTCCATCATCATTGATAAAAATTTTTACTAATTTTTGGTCACTAATGATTTTAATTTGTACAAGACTTTTAGAAAATTTAACAGCATTTCCAATAAAATTCCTCAACCCATATACTAATTCTGGAGTTCTTTTAAAACTTATTTTGTTTTTGTCATTTGAAGTTATTAAAAAGATTTTTTTTGAAGAGGTTTCTTTAAAATTTTCTAAAATTTCCTCTAGTAAATTTTCTAAATTTGTTTTTTTAAAAAAGGAGTCTTCTTTAATTTGTTTTTTTGAAATTTTTTTTAGTATTTCACCGCATCTCTTTGTTTGAGTGATTATTAAATCAATATCTTTAGAAATATCTTTATCATTTCCCATTTCTTTTTTAAGTTCTGCGGCAGCTACGCTTATTGTAGCTAATGGAGTGCCCAAAGAGTGTGCTGCTGCTGCTGCTTGTCCGCCAAGAGACTCAAGTTCATACTCTTTAGCAATAACTTGTTGTAATTTTGAAATAGCATCGGACCTTCTTTTGTTTTCCCCTGCAAATTTAATTCCAAAATAGCTTAAAAAGGTTAAGCCAATTATGATTGATACAAAATAACCTGTTAAATATAATTTTGGAAAAGTAATAGCATTGTCATGAATTCCTGGTAACGGAAAATGAAATATAGATAACAAAAATAAACATAATAGTGTGAAAAGTCCCAAAATAATTGTTGTTCCCATGCTTAAGAATGTCGAAGAAACTATTGTAGGAATTATTAGTAAGATTGAAAAAGGATTAGAGATCCCTCCTGTCAAATACAACAATGAACTTAACTGTACTAAATCATAAAATAAAAAAATAGCTGCATAATAATCTTTAAGTTCCGAGACTTTTATTTTAAATTGAAGTAACAGGTTGGTAACAAAACCAACAGAAATAATTAAGTAAGTAATTTTAATTGGGAAGTCTAAATTAAGATAAAAATATACTACATTTATAGCAATAAATTGCCCTAAAATAGCAATCCAACGCAAATTAATAAGTGTTTTTCTATCTAAATTGAGGTTTTCTCCTAATCTAAAAAGAGTAGAAAGATTCATCTTGTATTTAAATATCCAAATTGGCCACGTCTAAAGCATTGCTTGTGATAAAATCTTTTCTAGGAGCAACTTCATCTCCCATTAAAACTTCTATCATTTTTTGATCATCTTTCGATTTTTCTTTTGTGCCCTTTGTATATTGAACTCTAAGCATAGTCCGATTTTCAGGATTTAGTGTTGTCTCCCATAATTCTTCTGGGTTCATTTCTCCTAAGCCTTTAAATCTTTGTATTGAAAGCTTTTCCCTTTGTAGTCTCAAAAATTTTTTATACTCTGAAGTTCCTTTTTTTAATTTTTGACTTGATAAATCAGAAACCTCAAGAATATAATCTTCTAAAGCTTTTTCATCTTTTATATATACACTTTTGTTAGCTTTTGTTACTTTAAAGAGTGGAGGTTGGGCCAGATATATATGGCCATTTTCAATTAATTGATTGAAAGGACTGTTATTGAAAAATGTTAGTAATAAAGTTCTTATGTGTGATCCATCGACATCTGCATCTGTCATAATAACAATCTTGTCATATCTTAAATTATCAATGTTAAAATCTTTTGATCCTGTTCCTAAAGCATTTATCAAAGTTACTATTTCATTAGAAGACATCATTTTAGATAATGCTTTAGTTGCTTGATCTTCTCCATTTGATTTTCCGTTTACAAAAGTATTTAAAATTTTTCCTCTAAGAGGTAACACTGCCTGAAATTCTCTAACTCTACCTTGTTTAGCTGATCCTCCTGCAGAGTCTCCCTCAACAATAAATAATTCTGTTCCCTCTTTTTTTTGTATTTGGCAATCTGCTAATTTTCCTGGCAACCCAGATAGTTCAAAAGCCCCTTTTCTTCTAACACTATCTCTTGCTTTTCTCGCTACGTCTCTAGCTAAGGCAGCTTGAGTAATTTTTTCTAATACCACTTTAGCAATTGAAGGATTTTGATCAAACCAGGTAGATACTTTGTCACTAATTACATTTTCGACAATTAATCTTATCTCAGAAGAAACTAGTTTATCTTTTGTTTGAGAAGAAAATTTAGGATCAGGCATCTTGATAGATAACACAGCCGTTAGTCCTTCTTTAATGTCTTCACCAGATAAAGTAATCTTATTTTTTTTGTTATTTCTTTCATTAAAATACTTATTAATTACTCTAGTTAAAGCACTTCTAAAGCCCAACAAGTGAGTGCCTCCATCCTTTTGGGGTATATTATTTGTAAAAGGAAGAACATCTTCTGAAAATCCAGAATTCCATTCAAAAGAACATTCTATAACTACATTATTTTTTGTTGCTGTGACATATACCGGTTTTTTAAATACTTCCTTTTCATTTTTATTGATCAAAATCGGTTTTTTATTATTAATATGCCTTACAAATTCTGCTATACCTCCATCATATTTGTGAATAAATTCTTTTTCTTTTTTTGATGTTTTGTCTAAAAGAGTAATTTTTATACCTTTGTTTAAAAAGGCCAATTCTCTTATTCTTTTATCAAGAACAGTAGAACTAAATTTTATCGATGAAAATACTTGTTTTGAAGGTAAAAAATTAATTTTCGTACCTCTTTTTTTTGTTTTACCAATAGGTTTTAAAGATTTAACTGTATTACCATCTTTAAATGAAACCGAATATTCTTTACCGTCTCTAAAAATGTTAAGATCTAATTTTTCTGACAATGCGTTAACCACTGATACTCCTACTCCATGCAACCCTCCTGAAACTTTATAGGAATTGTGATCAAATTTTCCTCCCGCATGCAATTGGGTCATTATAACTTCTGCAGCTGATACTTTTTCACTTTTGTGTATATCAACTGGTATTCCTCTTCCATCATCTTCAACTGTAATAGTGTTGTCACTATTCATTGTTACATTTATATTTTTACAATGGCCGGCTAATGCTTCGTCAATGGCATTATCCATCACTTCAAAAACCATATGATGTAGACCGGAACCATCATCGGTATCTCCAATATACATACCTGGTCTTTTTCGAACAGCATCCAGGCCTTTTAGTACCTTAATAGAGTCCGCACTGTAAGATGGATTGGAATTTAAAGCAGAATTTTTTGGCATTATTATTATAAATAGATGTTTATTTATACCATTTTTTTAAATCAATAGAAAACGACCGCTTCAATTAGTAGCTTAGAACTATTTAATAGCAACGATTTTAGCTCAAAATAAAATTTTTTTTGTAATTCCAATCAAAATTAGATTTTCATGGGCATTATAACAAAATAACTATTTTTGTCAGAAGAGTCCTCGATTAAAACAGGCGACACGGAGTCATTTAAGTACATTTTCAAATCTTTATCCTCAATTTCAGAAATAATATCTATCAAATATTTTGCGTTAAAACTAATGTTAAGGTTTTCTGAACTAAATTTAGCTTTAATGATTTCATTTCCTTCTCCAGAATTTGCACTGTTGACTGAAAGTTGTATATTTTCTTTATTAATAGCAAGTTTAACTCCCTCTTTTCTATCTAAAGAAACACTTATAACTCTTTCAATCGAATCGATAAAATCTTTAGAGGGCAATGTTAAAATTTTTTTATTATTAATTGGTACAACTTTTTTATAATCTGGAAATTTCCCATCAATCACCTTTGAAATTAATTTTATTTTTCCTAAAGTAAATTTAATCTTATTTTCACTTGTATACATTTCCAATTGCTCTCCGCTTTCAACGAGCAAAGTTGATAGTTGAAAAACAGTTTTTCTTGGTAAAATTAAAGATGAGAAATTTTCTACATTTTCTATTTCTAAGCTACTAGAGGATAATCTATGACTGTCAGTTGCAACTCCTGTTAAAAAGTTTCTGCCATGAGCCTCTGTTAAATGTAAAAAAACACCATTTAAATAATGTCTTGTGTCATCATTGGAGATAGAAATTTTTGTCTTATTCAAAAGTTTTAAAAATTTCTTGTTATTCAAAGCAACTCCATTACCCTCAAATTCATCTGCAAATGTGGGAAAATTATCGATAGGTAAACATAATAAATTAAAGTCTGAATTATCACTCTTTAGACTTAACTTATTATCTGACTTCAAGTCAAAATTTAGTTCAGAATTTGAAGGTATTTTTCTTAGAATATCATATAGTATAGCTGCAGAAGTAGTGGAACTCCCTTCTTTTATAATTTTCACTTCATCAATTTCATCACTAAATATTATATCTAAATCAGTGGCAACTATGGAAAGTTTATTATTTTTTAGTTCTAATAAAACATTTGATAGTATGGGGAGAGTATTTTTTTTTTCGACTATTCCTTGAACAAAGTTTAAAGATTTTAATAAAACATCCCTTTTTACAATAAATTGCATTTAATAATTATTCTAATAGAAGACTTTTTATTTGGTTAATATTTTTTTTCATTTCATCGTCTTGCTCAGTCAATCTAGTAATGGTTTTGACTGCATGTATTACAGTTGTATGATCTCTATTTGCAAATCTTCTTCCTATTTCAGGTAGTGATCTAGTAGTCATTTTTTTTGCAAGATACATAGCAATTTGTCGTGGTCTAGCTAAAGGTCTAGATCTTCTTTGCGATAACATCTCGCTTAAAGGTATATTAAAATAATTAGACACAACATTTTGAATTTTATCTACTGTAATAACTTTAATCTGACTAAAAACGTCTTTTAAAATGTTTTTACAGTCATTGATATTTAAATTTTTATTATGAATTCTGCTGAATGCGATTACTCGATTTAAAACTCCAATTAAATCCCTAATATTTGTTTTGCTTTCATTTGCAATGTAATTAATTACTTCATCACTAAGGTTTATATTTTCTTTAAATTGACTTTGTATTTCAGAAATTTTTTTATTTATAATTTTCACTTTTAACTCCAGATCGGGTGACTCTATATCTACTACTAATCCTCCTGCTAATCTGGATTTTATTCTTTCTTGTATTCTATCTAATTTCATTGGAGGTCTATCAGCAGATATAATTATTTGAGATCCTTTATCCATAAGACTATTAAATGTGTGAAAAAACTCTTCTTGTAAGCTTTCTTTGCCTCTAATAAATTGAATATCATCAATTATAAAAACTGATGATTTTCTGAAAAAATCTTTAAAATTCACCATATCATTTTTTTTTATTGATTTTATAAAATGATACATAAATCTTTCTGCAGATATAAACATGACATTATTTTCAAATTGAAGCTCTAATCCTATCGCATTAAGTAAATGAGTTTTGCCTAAACCTACCCCTCCACATATGTATAATGGATTGTATCTAGATATATGTTCACATACCTTTTTTGAATACGACAAGGCTATATCATTGCTTTTACCCCGAATAAAACTATCAAAGTTCAAATTTTGGTTTAGTCTATTGTAATTTAAAATCGAGTCTTTAATTTCAGTTACTTTATTTAATTGATCAATTTTAATTAAACTTGTTTCACTCTTATTTTCTTCAATAATTTTAAACTCAATTCTGTTCAAACTTAATTTAAAGCTTCTTACTTGTTCTAAAATCTTGTCTAGATATCGAGAAACAATCCAATCTCTGAAAAATCTTGTAGGAACACCAAGAATTAAATAATCATTATATTCTTTAACTAATATAATCTTTTCCAACCAACTAGAATAAACTTCGTTTCCAAATGTTTTTTTAAAAGCATTTTGAATATCTGACCAGTTTAACGTTTTCTCCTCCTCAGAAATGTAAACGTTTTGTTTTTTTATATTATTTTTGTCCATGTAATTATTTTTTAAAGAGATTCCTTTAAAAGACTTTTAAGATTTTTTTGCAACTAGTTACAGGTTGTAATAAAAAAAAAAACTATTTAGGTTGCAGTGTTAGCGTTCAGATAGAAAAAATTACAACCATAAAAAGAAAAAATTCTATTTTAAAACTAAATATAGTTTTTTTATTATCTAATTATCAAGCTGTTGGATCTATCTTAGACTAAATTTTTTTTGAAATTCTTGAAATTTTTCTAGCTGCGGTTTTTTTATTAATTACTCCAGATTTAGCAACCTGGGTTAGAATTGACTGAAATTTTGAAAAATATTTTTTTGCCTTTCCCTTATCTTTTGATTTAAGCAACAATTCCATGTGCTTTATAGCATTTTTATATTTACTTTTTCTAATTCTATTTGTTTGGGTTTGTTTTTTTACCCGTCTTACTCGCCTTATCGCTGATTTAGTATTTGGCATATTTTCTACACTGTATATATGTCAGTACTAACCCGGTCAACTTTATTATTTCTGGCACTTAGAGCAAAATAAACTAGATCGATTAGAAATAACAATTTTTTTTATCATTTCATAACAGCCAGAAGTAGAACATCTTTTACCCGCTTTCCCATATACTTTAAAGTGTTGCTGAAAATTTCCCTTTTTTCCACCGCTATTAGAAAAGTTTTTAATTGATGACCCTCCAAATATAATTGCTTTTTTAAGTACTTTTTTTGTATTTTTAATTACTTTTTTAATCTCAAAATTTTTTAATTTAATAATTTTCCGATCAGGTTTAATTTCGCTTAAAAAAAGAATTTCATTAACATAAATGTTTCCCAGTCCAGAAACAAACCTTTGGTCCATTAATAAATCTTTTATTTTTCTATTTTTACCGATTAGATAATCTTTAAAATATTTAAAATTATAAAGATAACTTAAGGGTTCAGGGCCAAGTATTTTTAAATGATCTGTTTCCTTAAGTTTATTTAATCTAAAAATTTTAATAAAACCAAATTTCCTTACATCATTATAAACTAATTGGAGATTTCCTTTTAATATAAATACTAATCTATCATGTTTATTGGAGCTATCCTCAACCTTATAATAAAAACTTGTTTTTTTTTTAAATTTATTTTTTTTTATTAAAAAAAATTTCCCCGTCATTACAAAATGAACGATCATAGCAAATTTTTTACTTAAAAAAAAAATAAGGTATTTTGATCTTCTTTTAATTTTTTTGATCTTTAATCCAATTATTTTATCAATATCTTGTTTTTTGACTTTATATCTTAAGTTTCCATCAATAATTTTAACGCTTTTAATAGTAAAATTATTAATCTCTTTTTCGAGAGACTTTTTAACAACTTCAACTTCTGGTAATTCTGGCATATAATTTAATTATGAAAAGCACTATTCAAAATAAAACTAAGCTAGTCAATTCTGTATTTTCACAGGTTTACAAAAAGTATGATCTAATGAATGATATAATGTCATTTGGGGCTCATCGTGTTTGGAAAAATAAGTTACTTGATTGGATGAACCCTCAAATTAATAATACACTTGTTGACGTTGCTTCAGGCACAGGTGATATAGCAAAAATTTTTTCAAGGAAAATAAATCACTCCTCTGAAATTTCATGTGTAGAGCCAAATACTGAAATGTATATTGAAGGTAGGAATTCTTTAAAAAATTTTAAGAATATTAAATGGTTCAAAGCCTCTGCGGAGAAACTTCCTTTTAAAGAAAATTCATTTGATTTTTACACCATAAGTTATGGTTTAAGAAATGTTTCAAATATAAATCTGGCACTTAAAGAAGCTAATAGAGTTTTAAAACCTGGAGGAAGATTTTTGTGTTTGGAATTTTCAAAAGTTGACAATGAAATTATCAATTTAATCTATCAAAAGTACTCGAAAATAATTCCCTTAATAGGAAAATATGTGGTTGGTTCATCAAAACCTTATGACTACTTAATTAGAAGTATAAACGAATTTTACACTCAAAATGAGTTAAAAAATTTAATAAAAAAACATGGTTTTTGTAATGTTGAATATAGAAACCTTTCAAATGGAATTTCTGCTATACATTCTGGGTGGAAAATTTAAATGTTTAATAGAGTTTTTCAATTATTTAAAATTGCGAGGAAATTGTCTACTTCAGGAGCAATAGATACTATAAATCAGATTTATAGTTTACCTCTTACAATAAATGTTTTCTTTAATATTATTTCAGTTGGATCTTCTAAAAAAATATTTAATGACAATAAAGAGCCTGGAGAAAAACTTTGTAATGCTCTTGAAGGGATGGGTACGACTTTTATTAAACTTGGTCAATTCCTTGCAACTAGACCCGATATTATAGGTGAAGAGCTAGCAAAAAATTTAGAAAAATTACAAGATAAACTTCCTGCTTTTGACACTTTTGAAGCAAAAAAAATTATAAAAAATGAAGTTGGAGAGTCTCAATTTAAAAATATTTTAGAGATAAGCGAACCAATTGCTGCTGCATCAATTGCTCAAGTACATATAGCAAAAATTAAAAATGAAAACCAAAATAAAGATGTCGCTATTAAAATTTTGCGCCCTGACATAGAAAAATTGTTTAACGAAGAATTAGACGCCTTAATGTTGTTCGCCTTTATAATAGAAAATACTATTTCAAAAGCAAAAAGGCTAAAACTTGTTGAGGTGGTTCATTTGTTGCGAGAAATTACAAATATAGAAATGGATTTACGTTTCGAAGCTGCGGCAGCTAACGAATTGTATGAAAATACTAAAAATGATAAAGGTTTTAATGTCCCTCAAATTTATTGGAATTATACTTCTAAGAAAATTCTTACTCTAGACAAAGTTGAAGGTATTTCAATAAGAGAACATACGAAACTCAAAGATATTGGGATAAATTTAAAAATTTTAGCTGAAAGTTTAATTCAACATTTTTTAAAACAAGCGGTAAGAGATGGTTTTTTTCATGGTGATATGCATCAAGGAAACTTATTTGTAGACAAACAAGGAAATATCATACCTGTAGATTTCGGCATCATGGGAAGATTGGACAAAAATAATAGACGATATTTGGCTGAAATTTTATTCGGATTCATTCAAAGAGATTATATAAAAGTGGCTGAAGTTCATTTTCAAGCTGGACTTGTCCCTCAAAATGCATCTAAAGAAGAATTTGCTCAAGCTTTACGATCAGTTGGAGAACCAATATTTGGTCAATCAATAAAAGATATATCGGGTGGAAATTTATTAGCTCAACTTTTTGAAATAACTGAAAAATTTAATATGCCAACTCAAACACCCTTGCTGATTTTACAAAAAACTATGGTTGTAGTGGAAGGAGTTGCTAGAAAGTTATATCCTGAAACAAATATTTGGGAAGTTTCTAGACCTGTTTTAGAAGACTGGTTAAAAAATATTAAAAGCCCTAAATCTACTTTTGACACTGCAATAAATACTTCTTCTGAAATTATAAAAAGAATACCTAATTTTCCTGATTTTATGGATAAAGCAAGTTATGCTTTACAGTTAATGGCTGAGGGAAAACTTAATTTAGGGCCTATTAATAACAAAAATTTAGAATTTGAACAAATGAAATTAAAAAGTTTTAGAAACAATTTAGTTATTGGTTTTTTAGGTATTGTAATTTTTGTTTTATTAGTATTTTAATAAATTATGTCATTAAAAAATAAAAAAATATTAATTGTAATCGGAGGTGGAATATCTGCTTATAAATCTCTTGACCTAATAAGGCTTTTAAAAAAAAATGGTGTAAATATAAAAACTATTCTAACTAAAAGCGGTAAAGAGTTTGTTACGCCTTTATCAATTACAGCACTCACAAAAAACAAAACATTTGAAGATGTTTTTGACAAAAATAGTGAAGCAGAAATTGACCATATTGCTTTATCCAGATGGTCGGATATCATTATTGTGTTGCCAACAACTGCTAATTTTATGACTAAATTAAGTATTGGCAAAGCTGAAGATTTAGCAACAACAGTTTTATTAGCTTCTAATAAAGATATTTTACTAGTTCCAGCAATGAATGTTCGCATGTGGTTACATAAGGCAACGCAAAAAAATTTAAAAATTTTACAAGATTATGGATATCGTTTTATTGGTCCTGAGAATGGAGAAATGGCGTGTGGAGAATACGGTGAGGGAAAAATGTCTAGCCCTAGACAAATTTTTTATTATCTTAAAAATTATTTCAAACAAAAAAACTTATTCAAAAGCAAAAATTTAAAAGCCTTGGTAACAACAGGTCCAACAAGAGAGTATTTAGATCCAATTAGATATATTTCGAATGAGTCCAGTGGTAAGCAAGGATATGAAATGGCTATGGCACTTACAAGATTGGGTATTAAAACAAAACTTGTAGCGGGTCCTTCAAATTTAATGCCGACAAAGGATTTAAAAATAACGAAAGTTATTTCTGCTAGAGATATGATGAACGAAGTAAAAAAGTCTTTACCAGTTGATATAGCGGTATGCGCGGCTGCTGTTTCTGACTTTAAACCAGTCAAAAAAAATAAAAATAAAATAAAAAAAAATAATTTAAATGATTACGATATAAAAGTGGAAAAAAATGCTGATATTTTAGACTACTTAAGTAAGCATAACAAAACTAGACCTAAAATAGTAGTGGGTTTTTCCGCTGAGACTGAAAATATTATTCAAAATTCAAAAGTTAAACTTAAAGAAAAATATTGTGATATGATAGTAGCTAATGATGTTACGCAAAAAAATTCAGGATTTAACTCTGAATACAATAAAGTTACTATTATTGATAAAAGTGGAAAAATTGAGACTATCCCAAAAAATAAAAAAAGTTATATAGCAAATACAATTGCTAAAAAAATTGTAAATAAGCTTTTAATAAATGACAAAAATATTAATTAAAAGATTGTCAAAAGAAGTCCTTTTACCTAAATATGAAACAAGCGGATCTTCTGGGATGGATGTAAGTGCATTTATTCAAGCTAGCATTGATATTGATCCAGGTAATACAGCTATAATTCCAACAGGAATTGCACTTTCTATACCTGAGGGATTTGAAGTTCAAATAAGACCTAGATCTGGTTTAGCAGCTAAAGAAAAAATTACAGTTTTGAATACACCAGGTACAATTGACTCAGATTATAGAGGGGAGATTAAAGTAATATTAATTAATCTTAGTCATAAGAAATTTAAAGTTGAGAGAGGCCTTAGAATTGCTCAAATGGTTGTTTGTCCAATAATTAAAGCTCAACTAAAGGAAGTAGAAAATTTAAACTATACAAAAAGAGGGGATGGTGGATTTGGGTCTACTGGAACTAAATAGATTGAGCAATGAAAATAAAACTGAGTCAATTTGAAAGGTTTGAAAAACAGATTATTCTAAAAAAGATAGGTTTAGCTGGTCAAAAAAAAATTTTTAACGGAAATGTTTTAATAATAGGCATTGGGGGTTTAGGTTGCCCATTATTAACCTATTTAGCGGCCTCTGGGGTGGGTAAAATCGGTTTAGTAGATTTTGATAAAGTTGAGCTTTCGAATTTAAATCGGCAAACACTTTTTAACCAAAATGATATTGGTAAATTCAAAATTGATCAAGCAAAAAAAGCAATTAAAAAAATTAATAGAAATATTAAAATAATTTCCTTTAAAAAAAAAATTACAAAAAAAAATATAAATAATATTTGCAGAGATTTTAAAATTATATGCGATGGAACAGATAATTTTAATACAAGATATTTAGTTAACGATTATTGTGTAAAGAAAAAGAAAGTTCTAGTTTCTTCCGCAATAAGTAAATTTGACGGTCAACTAATAAAATTTGATTTCAGAAAAAAAGGTCCCTGTTATAGGTGTTTCATCCCGAGTCCACCGCAAGATGAAAATAATTGCCAGATGGAGGGTATATTTTCACCCGTAGCTGGAATTATGGGCTCGCTGCAAGCAAACGAAGTGTTAAAATCTATCTTGGGTACAAAAAAAGATTTGACTAATAAATTACTTATATTTGACGCATTAAAAACTGAATTTAGAAAATCAAAAGTGTCTATTAATCCAAAGTGTATTAATAAATGTTGAAAAACTACGTATTAATTTTAAGTATTTTTTTTTTTCAAAACATCTGTTTTGCAAATAGTGAATATTTTTTAACTTTAAGATACGATAAAGTAAATCTTAGACAAGGTCCGTCTCGTGATTATCCTGTCAAAATTTTTTATAAAAAAAAATTTTTACCTGTATTAGTCCAAGATAAATCTGAAAATTTTAGAAAAATTAGAGATCACGAAAATAATACTGGATGGATTCATATTTCTCAACTCTCTAAAAAAAAGGCAGCTATTGTAATTGAAGAAGAGTTGATAATGTTTCAAAGTCCAACAATTTACTCTAAACCTATTGTCATTCTTAAAAAAGGACGGCTCACAAATATTATAAAGTGTAAAGAAGAATGGTGCAAAGCAAAATCAGATAAGTACAAAGGTTGGCTAAAGAAAGAAAGCCTTTGGGGACTTCTTTAATTTTTAAATTTAGATGCCCAAAATTTATCTAACAAAAAATACCAAACAGCATTAGCCAATGGTTCAACTATTGCATCTGTAAGAGCTATCATGAATGAAACATTTGCAATTGACATTAAAACTATTATTGCGATTGCAAAATGTCCTATAGTATAGACTATTGTTCTTAATATGGAGCCTCTATTACTTTTGTAAACATTTTTTACTGCTGTGAAAATTCCTTGAGTAAATTCTACCATGATCTAATTAAGTTTTTTAAGCTCAGGTCTGTCTGCATTCATTATCTTAGTCCACGCAGCGACGAAATCTTTAACAAATTTTTCTTTATTGTCATCTTGAGCATATACTTCTGAATAAGATCGAAGAATTGAGTTAGAACCAAAAACTAAGTCTGCTCTGGATGCAGTAAACTTAACTTTGTTTGTTTTACGATCAATGATATCATAAGAGTTCTTACCTGTTGGTTTCCATATGTATTTCATATCAACCAAGTTAACAAAGAAGTCATTTGTTAAAGTTCCAACTTTATCCGTCAACATACCTTTAGTTTTAGCAGACTCATGATTTGTTCCTAAAACTCTCATACCACCAACTAAACAAGTCATTTCTCGTGCAGTTAGTCCCATTAAAGAAGCGCGCTCTAACAAAAGTTCTTCTGGCATTACGGAATAATCTGATTTTACATAATTTCTAAATCCATCGTGTAAAGGTTCTAACCACTTAAAATTTTTGATCTCTGTTTGCTCCTGAGTAGAATCTCCTCTACCTGGATTAAATGGAACTTTAACTTTTGATCCTGCTTTTTTTATTGCTTTTTCTAGTCCTACATTTCCTGCAAGAATAATTGTGTCAGCAACTGTTGCTCCAGTTTTTTTTGCTATGCTTTCTAGTACTTTAAGTATTTTTGAGAGTTTTTTGGGCTCATTAGCTTCCCAATTATTCATAGGTGCCAATCTAATTCTTGCACCATTAGCTCCTCCTCTTTTATCGGTTCCTCTATAAGTTCGAGCGCTATCCCAAGCAGTGGTGATTAAGTCACTCGTACTTAGTTTGCTGGATGCAATCATTTTTTTAACTTTATCTACATTGTATTTCTTTTTTGGAGAAGCAACATTACCTTGCCAAAGAAGATCCTCTTTTGGAGCCCAAGGGCCAATATAATTATCTTTATTTCCCATTGTTCTGTGTGTTAATTTAAACCAAGCACGAGCGAATGAATCTTCAAAAAACTTAGGATCTTTGTAAAATCTTTCTGAGATTTTTCTGTATTCTTTATCCATAGCCATAGCCATATCTGCATCTGTAAACATTAATCTAGCTTTTTTTTTAGGATCCCCTAAATCAACTGGCTTTTTTTCTTCTTCAAGACCAATTGGTTCCCACTGCCAAGCACCGGCTGGGCTTTTTTTACTTTCCCACTCATAATTTAATAAAAGATCTAAGTACTGATGGTCCCATTTATCAGGATTAGTAGTCCAAGCTCCTTCGAGACCTGAAGTTATTTGATTTGCACCGGTTCCATTTTTTTGATTCCATCCAAATCCCTGTTCATGTATATCTGCTCCTGCGGGTTCAGGACCTAAATTAGCAGGATCTCCATTACCATGAGCTCTACCTATAGAATGACCACCAACAGTAAGTGCTGCTGTTTCTACATCATTCATTCCCATTCGACCAAAAGTTTCTCGAACATCCATCGCTGTTCTTACTGGGTCTGGTTTACCCTCCACACCTTCTGGGTTTACATAAACAAGTTGAAAATGAGATGCTGCAAGTGGCGCTTCCAAAGAAGAACGATCTTGCGGGTCACCGTATCTATTTACAGCTAATGGCACTGTTTCTTTACCCCAATAAACATCTTTTTCAGGTCCCCATATGTCTTCTCTGCCAAATGAAAAACCAAAAGTCTTGAATCCAGCTTTTTCATAAGCCATAGTTCCAGCGAATACCATTAGATCTGACCAACTTAATTTATTTCCGTATTTTTTTTTAATCGGCCAAAGAAGACGTCTTGCTTTGTCTAGATTTGTATTATCTGGCCAAGAGTCTTGTGGAGAGAACCTGTGTGAACCAACATTCGGTCTGCCATCAAATTCTCTGTATGTTCCTACTTGGTGCCAAGTCAATCTGACCATCAATCCAGTATAGCTTCCAAGATCTGCCGGCCACCACTCTTGACTATCCGTCATTAGTTTTAATAAATCTTTTTTTAAGGACTTAAAATTTAATTTTTTAACTTCTTTTTTGTAGTTGAACCCTGGTAGAGGGTTTGTTTTAGTATCATGTTGATGTAGAATATCTAAATTAATACTATTTGGCCAAAGTCGAGCAGTATTAGACTCTCCTGCTTTTGTAATGCCGCCATGCATAACAGGGCATTTACCATTTCCATTTTTTTTAAATTCAACACTCATACTATTCTAACTTAAGTTCTAGTTTATAATAATTCTAAACTATAAAGTCAATATATGATTGTTAATTTTGTAGTCTAATTACAACTTCTAGATTTTTGATTTTCTTTCCTTTGGGAGGATGAGGAACTTTGCTTAATTTTACCTGTCTATAGTCAATATCAGTAAGTTCTTTTGTTTCTTCATCATAAAAATGATGGTGCGACTTTATGTTTGTATCATAATAGCTTTTGCTTTTACTTGTTAAGATTTCTTTTATGTGCCCTGCTTTAGTAAATGCTTCCACAGTATTATAAATTGTTGCTAAAGAAATTTTTTCATTTCCTTTTTTATTTATTTCTTTATCCAAAGTTTCAACTGTGAAATGAAAAGTTTTTTTTCTTTCAAATAAATTTTTAGCTATTAAAATTCTTTGTTTAGTTGGTCTAAGGCCTGAAGTTCTTAATTTACTTACAATAGCTTTTTTTTGGTCCATAATTTGATGCATTTATTAATATAATTTATAATTATGTATATTAAATTCTGTGTAAATCAAGTAAAAACTATTAACTAAATTTATGCAAAAAAATAGTTACAACTATGATGAACTGATTGCATGTGGAAAGGGAGACCTATTCGGAGAAGGAAATGCAAAACTTCCTCTGCCACCAATGTTAATGTTTGATAGAATTACCATAATTAAAAAAGACGAAGGTGAATTTAAAAAAGGTTTTATAAAAGCTGAGCTGGATATTAAGGATAATTTATGGTTCTTCAATTGTCATTTCCGAAACGATCCTGTAATGCCTGGATGTTTAGGTTTAGATGCTATGTGGCAATTAGTAGGTTTTTATTTGGGATGGATAGGAGAGCCTGGAAAAGGGAGGGCTCTAGGAGTAAATAATGTTAAATTTACAGGCGAAGTTCTAAAAAAAGTAAAAATGGCTACATACGAAATTAATATGAAAAGAGTTTTGAAAAAAGAAGGTGCTGTAGTAGGGCTAGCTAATGGTATACTAAATGCTGATGGAAAAAAAATTTATTCTGCAGAAAATTTAAAAGTGGGGTTATTTAAATCATGAAAAGAGTTGTAGTAACCGGTATAGGAATAGTATCTTGTCTTGGAAACAATCAAGAAGAAGTTCAACAATCTCTTTTGCATTCAAAATCAGGAATATCTTTTTGTGAAGAATATAAAGAACACAATTTAAAAAGTCATATACATGGTAAGCCAAATATTGAGCTTAAAGATCATGTTGATAGAAAGACTATTAGGTTTATGGGTTCTGGATCAGCTTACAATTTTATTGCTATGAAAGAAGCAGTTAAAGATTCGGGGTTGGAAGAAAAGGAAATAAGCAATAATCTTACAGGCATTGTGATGGGGTCAGGAGGACCATCAATAGAAAATGTAATTTTGGCTGCAGACAAAACTAGAGCAAAAACTCCAAAATTAATGGGTCCATTTATTGTGCCTCGTACGATGGCTAGCACTGCGTCTGCTACATTAGCAGTTCCATTTAAAATTAAAGGCGTAAATTATACTATGAGTTCTGCTTGTGCTACTAGCGGACATTGTATTGGAAATGCAGTTGAGCTGATACAATCAGGTAAACAAAAAATTATGTTTGCAGGAGGAAGTGAAGAAATTCATTGGGCAATGACGGCTATGTTCGATGCAATGACAGCTTTGTCTTCAAAATACAATGATACTCCTCAGAAAGCATCTAGGGCCTACGATAAAACTAGAGATGGATTCGTAATTGCTGGTGGAGGTGGTGTTTTAGTGCTTGAGGAATTTGAACATGCAAAAGCTAGGGGAGCAAAAATTTATGGGGAAATAACCGGTTACGGAGCAACTTCAGATGGTTATGACATGGTAGCTCCTTCAGGCGAGGGAGCTGTAAGATGTATGCAAATGGCATTAAAGACTTCAAAAAATAAATTAGATTATATTAACACCCATGGAACTTCTACTCCAGTTGGAGATATAACTGAGTTAAAAGCCATAAGTGAAACATTCAAAGATAAAATTCCTAAAATAAGCTCAACAAAATCATTATCTGGACACCCTTTAGGTGCTGCTTCAGTTCACGAAGCTATCTATTGTTTGATAATGATGAAAAATAATTTTATAACAGGGTCTGCAAATATAAGTGAAATGGATGAAGAGGCTAAAAAATTTCCGATAGTTATTAAAACTGAAAAAGACGTAAATTTAAATGCTGTTATGTCTAACAGTTTTGGATTTGGTGGCACAAACGCAACTTTAATTTTTGAAAAGGTATAAATGGCTTTAGTTAAAGGTAAAAAAGGATTAATTATGGGTGTTGCCAATGAGAGATCTATCGCATGGGGAATATCTCAAAAATTAGCTGAGGCAGGAGCTGAATTAGCTTTCACGTATCTTGGGGATGCACTTAAAAAAAGAGTAATACCGTTAGCAAAATCATTAAATTCAGATTTTACAATTAGTTGTGATGTAGAAAAGAAAGAGGAAATAATTAAACTTTTTGAGAGCATTAAAGCAAAATGGGGACAAATAGATTTTGTTGTTCATGCTATTGCCTTTTCGGATAAATCAGAATTGTCGGGAGAGTATTTAAATACATCAAGGGAGAATTTCTTAAAAAGTATGTTAATTTCGTGTTTTTCTTTTACTGAGGTAGCAAAAGAAGCCTCGAAAATAATGAAAGATAATGGAAGTATGCTTACTTTAACATATGAGTCATCAAAAGCTATACCAAATTACAATGTAATGGGTGTTTGTAAATCAGCTCTAGAAGCTAGTGTTAAATATTTAGCAAGAGATCTTGGTTCAAAAAAAATTCGAGTTAATGCAATAAGCGCTGGTCCTATTAAAACACTTGCAGCTTCAGCTATAGGTGATGCAAAATTTTTATATAAATGGAATGAAGATCACTCCTTTTTAAAAAGAAATGTAGATATTAAAGATGTTGGAAATTCTGCATTATATTTAATAAGTGATTTAGCGGCTGGAGTAACTGGAGAAATTCACTACGTAGATGCTGGTTATAATAAGGTTGGAATGCCTAATCCAAAAAATATATCCTGAGCTGCAAATAAAGCATACCTTAAAATATTATAATAACACATAATTAAATATGAAAAATTTAAATGAAAAAGTAAAAAAAAAAATAGAAAATTTTTTTGATTGGATTAAAGGAGCTGAATTAGTTGAATTAAGCTCTTGCAATGTAAGTGAAGATCCAGTTAGACCTGAGCTAGATATAGCTTTTAGAACTAAATATGGGCGAAAAATATTTGGAGTTAAATATCAAGGGGAAATTTGTGCAATTATGTGTTTTGGTTTTACTAATGAAATTCCAAAAACTGTAGAAGAATTAGATTTGATGACTAAAGATGCTTATTTACAAAGTGCACTAAGAGATCAGAATGTAGGAAAGATAGCTATTGCATATACAGTTTGGTCTAAAAAAAAAGGTGGCGGTAAATTAATTGTAAAAGAAGTTTTTAAAAAAATTAAAAAATCTAATCATTTAAATAGATTAATTACTTTATCTCCACTTACTGATATGGCAAGAAAATTTCATTTACGTAATGGTGCTATAGAATTACAGGTAAATAAAAAAACTCAAAATTTTGAGTATAAAATTTAAGTTTAAGCTACTGCTTGTTTAATTGAAAGCTTCACTTTTCCTCTATCGAACCCTACTACTTTAACAGATACTTCATCGCCTTCTTTAACAACATCTCCAACTTTTGCGACTCTTTTTGCAGCTAGTTCAGAAATATGAACTAAACCGTCTTGCTTTCCTAAAAAGTTTACAAATGCTCCGAACTCCATAATTTTTACAACTTTTCCTTTATAAATTTTTCCCATTTCTGGTTTAGCTACAAGATTTTTAATAAACTCAATAGCTTTATTTCTAGACTCTTCATCAGGAGCTGCAACTGTTACTTCACCAGTATCTTTTACATCAACTTTCGCGCCTGAAGTTTCCACAATTTCTCTAATAGTTGCACCGCCTTTTCCTATTACTGTAGCTATATCCTTTTTATCAACCCTCAAAGTTTCCATTTTTGGAGTATGTTTCGAAAATTCTTTCCTTGAAGTTTTTAAAGCTTTACTCATTTCCTCTAGAATCTCTTCTCTACCGGATTTAGCTTGTTTCAAAGCTTGTTCCATTATTTCAAATGTTATACCAGTAATTTTAATATCCATTTGAAGAGATGTAATACCATCTTTAGTCCCAGCAACTTTAAAATCCATATCACCCAAGTGGTCTTCATCACCTAAAATATCAGATAAAACGGAAAAATTATTTCCTTCTTTAATTAATCCCATTGCGATCCCAGCCACTGGTTCTTTTATAGGAACTCCAGCGTCCATTAAGGATAAAGATGTTCCACAAACTGTAGCCATAGACGATGATCCGTTTGACTCAGTTATTTCTGACACAACTCGTAGAGTGTAAGGAAAGTTCTCTTTTTTTGGTAATGATGAATTTATCGCCCTCCATGCCAATTTACCATGGCCAATCTCTCTTCTTCCAGTTCCTATTCTTCCGCACTCTCCTACAGAAAATGGAGGAAAATTGTAATGAAGCATAAAATTTGATCTTTGCATACCATCGAGGCTTTCTAATCTTTGTTCATCATCTGACATTCCTAGAGTTGTTACCACAAGAGCCTGGGTTTCACCTCTGGTAAATAAAGCTGAGCCATGTGTTCTAGGCAAAACTCCTACTTCACATTTAATTGGTCTTACATCTGCTAGACCTCTTCCATCAATTCTTTTTTTGTCTTTTAAAATTGCAGTTCTAACAATGTCTTTTTCAAGTGACTTTAATTGAGCCATAACTTGATTTTCTGTGACACCTGTATCTTCCACAAACATCTCTTTACATTTTGCATCTATTTCTGAGATTGTTGTTGATCTTTTCTTTTTGTCTATTTCTTTAAATGCTTTTCTTAAATCATTTTCAAAAGCGCTTGATATTTTCTTTTTAAGATCTATATGATCTACTTCTTCTACTTCCCATTTAGTTTTGCCTACTTTTTTAGCTAAAGACTCTATTGCTTTAATTATTGAAACAAAACTTTCATGTCCAAATTTAACAGCATCCAACATTATTTTCTCAGACAAACCTGAAGTTTCGGACTCTACCATTAAGACAGCATCTTTAGTTCCAGCTACTACTAAATCTAATTCTGACTCTTTTAATTCTGCTGGAGATGGATTCAACAAATATTTTTTATCTTTATAACCAACTCTACTTGCTGCTATAGGGCCTTGAAATGGAAGTCCTGATATGGCTAAAGCTGCTGAAGAAGCTATTATAGAAAGAATGTCGGGTTGGTTTTCTCCGTCATAAGATAAAACTGTAGGTAATATTTGCACTTCATTCAAAAAACTTGAGGGAAATAATGGTCTTATCGGTCTGTCTATTAATCTTGAAATTAGTGTTTCGGCTTCTGTAGGTCTTGCTTCTCTTTTGAAATAGCCTCCAGGAATCTTACCTGCAGCGTAATATTTTTCTTGATAATTAACTGACAAAGGAAAGTAATCTTGATCTTCATTAACTTTTTTAGCGCCTACTACAGTAGCGATAACAACTGTTTCACCACAAGTTGCTATAATTGCTCCATCAGCTTGGCGAGCGATTTTGCCGGTTTCTAAAGTTATCTTTTTTCCGTTTATTTCTATTTCTTCTTTATTTATTTTAAACATTATTTCCTTAAATTTAATTGTTTTATAACTTTTTGATATGAAGTTGGGTTTTTCTTTTTAAGATAAGTAAGTAATTTCTTTCTTTTATTAACAGATTTAGTTAATCCTACTGAAGAGTGTTTGTCTTTTTTGGCTTTTTTAAAATGCTCAGAAAGTTTGAATATTTTATCAGTCAAGAGTCCAATTTGAATTTCTGTTGAACCAACATCTTTTTTATGAATAGCGAGTGATTTAATTGTATCGTTTTTTTTTAGTGTCATTTTTCTTTATTTCTTTAATAATGTTTTCAATCTTTTCAGCATATTCAAATGAGTTATCTTCTACAAATGTAAGTTTAGGAAGAAACTTAATATCTAACCTTTTAGACAGAGCTCTTCTAACAAGATGAGAGTATTCCGTCAAGGCACTAACTGTTTCTCTCATGTCAATTCCTCCTAAAGGTATCACATAAACTCTTGCAGTTTTTAAGTCTGGTGTCATCCTGACCTCTGTTACAGTAATTAATTTAGAATTGATATTTGGTATTTTAGCCTCATTTCTTATAAATAATTCCCCTAAATTTTGTTTTACTAATTCGCCAACTCGTAGTTGTCTTTGGCTGAATGCTCTCTGAGATGATTGATTACCCATTATATAGACCTCTGTATTTCTTCCGCTTGATAAGACTCGATGACGTCCTTCTCTTTGAAATCAATAAAATCTTTTATGCTTATTCCACATTCAAGACCAGTGCCGACCTCTTTTACTTGATTTTTTTCTCTAAAAATACTTTGAATTTCTCCTGTGTATACAACTACTCCATCTCTGATAATTCTTGCCTTAGATTTACTTTTGATTTCACCATTAATAACTTTTGATCCTGCGATTATTCCGGCTTTAGATACTTTAAAAATTTTTTGTATCTCTGCAGATCCAAGGACTGTCTCTTTAACATCTGGCTCTAATAAACCTGATAAAGATTTTTCTATGTACTCAATTGCTTCATAAATTATATTGAAATACTTTATGTTTATTTTTTGCTCTTCTGCCAATTTTTTAGCTTCTCTATTTGGTTTTACGTTAAAGCCAATAAGTATAGCGTTTGAAGCTTTTGCCAAAGATACATCTGTCTCATTTATCATTCCAATGTCAGACAAAATTATTTTAGCTTCTACTTCATCGTGTTTAATCTTATTAATTGCCATTTTCAAAGCTTCGCTTGAACCTTGAACATCAGATTTAATAATAATGTTTAACTCATCTTTTTCTTTTACATTCTCGAAAAGAGTTGTTTTGTCTTTTGCTAATAGTTTATTCTTATTTGAATTATCTTTTTTATACTCTGCCATTTCTCTAGCTTCTTCTTCATTTTTAGTCACAAAAAACTCTGCTCCTGCGAAAGCAGAGCTATTCATCCCCAATATTTCAACTGGCATAGAAGGAAATGCTTCGTCAATATTTTTACCTTCATAATTAATCATTGCTCTTATTTTGCCCCAAGTATCTCCGCATACGAAATAGTCACTCTTGTTTAGTTTACCACTACTTATTAAAATTGTAGATACAGGTCCCTTTCCTTTGTCTATTTTAGACTCAATAACTATTCCTCTTGCTTGACCTGAAAAAGATGCTTTTAAATCTAAAATTTCTGACTGCAATAAAATATTTTCTTTCAGTTTATCTAAATTTATTTTTTTTAGAGCTGAAACTTCAACAAATAAAGTATCACCGCTCAAATCTTCGGCTATTAACTCATATTGCATCATTTCATTTTTAATTTTACTTATATTTTTTTCAGGTAAATCACATTTATTAATTGCAACTATTATTGGAACTTTTGCGGCTTTGGCGTGTTTGATGGCTTCTATGGTTTGAGGTTTAATGCCATCGTCAGCTGCTACAACTAAAACTACAATGTCGGTAATTTTAGAGCCTCGAGCTCTCATTTCAGTAAATGCAGCATGACCTGGTGTGTCAATAAAAGTTATAATTTTTTTGTCTTCAGTTGTAACTTGGTAAGCTCCAATATGTTGAGTGATACCTCCGTGTTCTCCAGAGACTACATTTGAATTTCTTAAAGAGTCTAATAAGGAAGTTTTTCCATGATCAACATGACCCATTATTGTTACCACTGGTGGCCTGATCTTTACATCTCCCTCTAACTTCTCTCTCACTTTTCCAATTTTTAAAGAAGGCTCATCTTCCAAAACTGGTTTGTGTCCAAATTCTTTAACAATATACTCTGCTGTATCTTTGTCTATATTGTGATTAATTGTTGCGATTACCTTCATGTTGAATAAGAATTTAATAATATCGCTAGATTTTTCAGCCATTCGATTTGACAGCTCTTGAATAGTAATTTGCTCAGGTATTTTTACATCTCTTATTACTTTCTTAAATTCCTTTTTTTCCTCACCTTCTGGCTTTATTTTTTTCTCCTTTAACCTTGCTCTTTTAACTGAGGCTAAACTTCTTTGTTTTATTTCAATTTCTTCAACATTGAGAGCTCTAGAAATGGTCAATTTGAAATCTCTTTTGTCTACTGGACTTTTTAATTTGAGTTTGCTTTTACCAGCTGGCTTATTTTCTTTTTTAATAAAATCTTTTGTAGTCTGTTGCTCTATGAATTTTCTAGCAAAATTCTTTTTTTTTAACTCTGGATCAATTAATTGCCCGGGGGGCTGTGTTCGTCTAGGTCCTTTATTTGATTTAAAAGGCTTCTTTTTTTCCACAAAAAACGATTTTTTTCCATCAGCGCTTATAAAGCTTTTATCAATTTTTTTTGTTAAATTTGACGAAATGGTGAGTGTCTTCTTTTTCTTTTCTTTTTCCATAACATTACTTGTACACAATCTCTCTGGCTGACATAATCAATTCGTCAGCCTCTTTTCTAGACAAAGAGAACTCCTCTAAATACCCTTCTATCCTAATTTTTTTTCCTTTTATTTCATCAAAACCTCCAATGATTTCATCTGAAGATAAATCGGCGAAGTCACTTAATTTTTTAATGCCTTTTTGTCCTAAGATTACTAACATTCCTTGTGTCATTCCTTTTAAATTGATTAATGACTCTTCTACACCTAGTTCTTTCAATTTTTGCGCAACAGCTTCTTTTTCTTTAACTAATGTTTCTTTTGATCTATTTATTAATTCTTTTGCAGTTTCTTCATCTATTGCATCTATTTTTGAAATATTTTCAGGAGAAGATTGGGCAATATCTTCGATTGTAGGAAATCCCTCGGATACCAATAGCTGCCCTAATGTTTCATCTACTTCTAAATTTTTGATCAATGTTTCAGTTCTATCTTTAAACTCAGCTTGTCTTCGTTCAGAGTCTTCTTTTTCTGTTAAAATATCAATCTCAAAATTAGTTAATTTAGATGCCAGTCTAACGTTTTGACCTCTTCGACCTATGGCTTTGCTTAAATTTTCTTCAGTTAAAATTATATCTATTCTTTTATTTTCTTGGTCTATTAAAACTCTTTGTATTTCAGCTGGAGAAAGAGACTCTGAGATCAAGGTAGGTAAATCTTCAGTCCATTTAATTATATCTATTTTCTCACCATGCAATTCATTGACTATAGTTTGAACTCTGCTTCCTCTCATGCCAACACATGCTCCTACTGGGTCGATAGATGTATCTTGTGAATGAACACAAATTTTAGCTCTACTTCCTGGGTCTCTTGCTACTGATTTAATTTCAATTGTGCCTTCGTAAATTTCTGGGACTTCTTGAAAAAATAGTCTCGCTAAAAATTGTGGGTGAGCTCTTGATAAAAATATTTGATGGCCTTTAAATTCTTTTCGGACCTCATAACAAAATGCTTTTACTCTATCACCAGTTTTAAGAATCTCTCTTGGAATAAGTTCGTCTTTTTTAATAACTCCTTCCGCTTTACCTAAATCAACAATTACATTTCCATACTCAAGTCTTTTAATTATTCCGCTAAGAATTTGACCTTGCTTATCAATAAAATCTTCATATTGCCTATTTTTTTCAGCTTCTCTAACTCTTGTGCTAATAACTTGCTTTGCACTCTGTGCTGCTATTCTTCCAAAATCAACCTGGGGCAATTCCTCAAAAACTTTATCACCAACTTTCAAAGTATCATTTGAAGAACTTAATTTTTGTGCTTCTTTTAAAGTTATTTCTCTTGCTGAGTCTTCTACTCTATCCACAATCTCCAAAACTTTTTGAATTTTGATATCACCACTTTCTCTATCGATAATTACTTCGATATTGTTATCATTACCAAATTTCGTTAAAGCAGCTTTTTGTATAGCGCTTTCCATAGAACCTATTACGAGTTCTTTATCGATGGATTTTTCATTTGCCACCGCATCAACTATTCTTAAAAGTTCTAATTTATCTAATCCTCTATTTAACATTTTTTATTTCGCCTAAAAAAAAATGGGCTAAAGCCCATTTGTAAAGTTAGCAGATTTCTTGTTATTTTAGTTAAAAATATAGTTTTTTCAAGATTACAATTTAAATAAATTAGCTTTATCCGTTTTTTCCCAAGAAAATTCACCCTTATTTGAAGTTTTTCTACCGAAATGTCCGTATGCTGAAGTTATTTCATAAATAGGATTATTTAATTTAAGCATTTCTCTAATACCACGCGGTGATAAGTCAAAATTTTGATCAATAATATTTTTTACTACATCAACCTTATTTTCGTCTTTCGCATCAAGCTTAATAAAAATTGACAAAGGTTTTGATACTCCTATTGCGTATGCTAATTGAATTAGACACTTTTCAGATACGCCTGCTGCAACGATATTTTTTGCAAGGTATCTTGCTGCATAAGCAGCTGATCTATCTACTTTTGTTGGGTCTTTACCAGAAAAAGCTCCTCCACCGTGCGGTGCTGCTCCACCGTAAGTATCAACGATTATTTTTCTACCTGTTAATCCTGTATCTCCATCTGGGCCTCCAATAATAAATTGTCCTGTTGGATTGATATATATTTCTTTAGAGTCTAAATCTTTAATATAATTTTCTGGAATAGATTTTTTAATATATGGAATAATCAATTCCTTCACTTTGTCTTGATTTAAATCCTCTGAATGTTGAGTGGAAATTACTACCGATGTAACCTTAATAGGTTTATTATCTTTATAAAGCATTGTGACTTGACTTTTTGAGTCTGGTTCAATCCCTTTTAAAATTCCTTTTTTTCTGTCCTCTGCCATTAGTCTTAGAATTTTGTGAGAGAAATGAATTGGAGCAGGCATTAGTTCATCTGTCTCCGTACATGCGTAGCCAAACATAATTCCTTGATCTCCAGCACCTTCGTCCTTATTACCTTTTGAGTCTACACCCATTGCGATATCAGCTGATTGTTCATGCAAAAATGTTTCTATGTTTGCTGTTTTCCAACTAAATCCTTTTTGATCATACCCAATATCTTTAATGCATTCTCGAACTTTATTAATAATTTTTTCTTTATCAATTTTAGGGCCTCTTATTTCTCCTGCTAAAACAACTTTATTTGTTGTAGTAAGTGTTTCACAAGCTACTCTTGAAAAGGGATCGCTACTTAAATAAGTATCAACAATCATGTCTGAAATTCTATCGCAAACTTTATCTGGATGACCTTCTGAAACTGACTCACTGGTAAATAAGTATTTTTTATTTTGCATTATTTTTTATTTTAAAAATTAAAAAAATTAGTAAATATGTAAATAAAACAGTAAAAAATATCAAATCATTTTTGTTTTTATATTTATCATTTAATAAAGGTACATTCATCTCAATATTTCCTGACTCATATACATTTAGTTTTTTGATAATTTCACCTTTATTGCTTATAATAACACTATTTCCTTTATTTGCTGATCTGATTAAAAATGAATTATTCTCAATAGCTCTAAAAATTGCTTTTGCTAGATGTTGGTGAGGACCTATCGAATTTCCAAACCATCCATCTTCGGAAATATTTATTATCAGATTTGTTTTATTGTTTGTCTGCTGAACAAATTCTGGAAATATGATCTCGTAACAAATTAAAGGTAGTATATTTAATTCGTTATAAATTATATTTTGTTGTGTGCCCCCTTTTAAAAATGATCCATGCCCTTGAGTAATTTTTTTGAGTCCAATTTTATTTAAAGCTTTTTCGAAAGGCAAAAACTCGCCAAAAGGAACTAGTTTTATTTTATCGTACCGATAAACAATTTTAAATTTATTATTTATTAAAATTAAACTATTATAATATCCTTCTGATTTATCATCCTGCGAGTTAATTCCAAATATAATTAAATGGTTATCAGTAAAATTTTCTTCTATCATATAACTAAACTGAGCTATCTCATTATAACTAAATCCAGTAAAAACTCCTTCAGGCCAAACAAAAATTGTTTCTTTTTTTGGATCAGGGTCGCTTAATCTAACAAGTTTACGTATCTTGTCCTCAATTTCTAAAATAGAGGTGTCATATTTTAATTCAAAATTTGGAGAAATTACTTTTATGTAAACTTTGTTAGCGTTATTGATGTAGTTTAATAATCCTTTGTTTTTATTAATAGAATAAGTCCCATAAATATATAATAAAAAAATAAATAAAATGGTAAAACTTGTTATCAAAATTTGTTTACTTTTTTTATAATTAAAAAATAAACATGCTGGTATAGTAAAGATTGTTAATACTAATATATTAAAAGCATAAACTCCCAAAAAATTAAGAGTTTGTAAAATTTCTGGTGTCCAAGACCAGCTATAAGCCCATAGATTCCAAGGAAACCCTGTTAAGATTTTTCCCCTTAAATAATCAGACAAAGATAGAGAGGCTGAAAATAATAATATTGATGAAAAATTGTAGTTTAAAAAATGTCCGATAGCTAATGTAGTTAAGCCATTAAACAGACTCAGAAATAAAGGAATGAATAAAACTGCGAAAGGAATCAAAAACTTAAAGTTTTCTTCAAATGTTAATGAATAAGCTATCCAAAATACCCCACTAAGGTAAAAACCAAATCCAAATGATACTCCAACTAAAAATAAGTTTTTCCAGTAAGGTTTGTTTTTTCTATATACACCCTTAGTTTTTTTTTTAATGTAAACTATAAGAAAAAAAAAAATTGGTAATAAAATAAAATTAATAAATGAAAAATTAAATGGTTGAAAAGACAGGACTGTCATCAGTCCTAAAAAAAATGGTATTGTGTATATAACCAAAAAACGACTGTTTAGAACCTTTTGCAGCATTTAATTAATATATCTTAAATACATTTTTTCTAAATTGTTCATCTTATAAAAATCCCTGTCACTTCCATGTTCATGACCAAATAAATGAACTAATCCATGAATCCAAAGTTTATTAAGTTCTTTTATAAATTCAATTTTGTTACTCTTGCTTTTCACTTTGTTTAAATTAATAATTATATCCCCTAAATAAACTTCTTTTTCTTTTTTCATCACATAACTCAACTGTTTTTTTTCATAAAATGGAAAGGATAACACGTCAGTGGATTTATTTTTATTTCTAAATTTTTTATTTAAACTTTTGATTTCTTTTGCATCAGAAAGAAGTAAACTACAAATTAAAGTATTTTTTTTAAATAATTTATTTTTTTTATTAAGTAATTTTACTTTATTGTCTATAAAATTGTGTGGATTTGTTAAATATTTCTTCCAAATAATATTATTTAAAATTACATTAATTTTTATCATCAGTGCTTTTTTTCTGATAAGCCTGAATAATTTTGGAGACCAAAGGATGCCTCACAACATCAGTGTGATCAAACTCTATTGTTTTAATTTCTTTTAAATTCTTTAAAATTTCCTTTGAGTGTACAAGACCAGATTGTGATTTATTTATTAGATCTATTTGAGAAGGATCTCCATTCACAACTAATTTAGAGTTTTCACCAATTCTAGTAAGAAACATTTTTATTTGTGTTGCTGTAGCATTTTGAGCTTCATCTAATATTGCAAAACAATTTTTTAAAGTCCTTCCTCTCATAAATGCTAGAGGAGCGATTTCAATTTCTCCACTTTCTATTTTTCTGTCTATTTTATCTGAACCAAATAATTCATATAAAGCATCATAAAGCGGTCTTAGATATGGATCGACTTTTTCTTTCATATCTCCAGGTAAAAAACCTAATTTTTCTCCTGCCTCGACTGCAGGTCTAGATAAAATAACTCGATCTATCTTTTTTTCCATCAATAAGGTAACAGCAACTGAAACTGCTAAAAAACTTTTTCCTGTTCCTGCCGGACCTAGGGACATGATTATATCATTTTCTTTTAATGCTTTTATGTATTCAGATTGTTTTTCAGATCTAGCTATGACTGACTTTCTAGGTGTTTTAATTAATTGTGCTAACGATTGGACATTTGTATCATCATGTTTCATATTATTTTTTAATGATAATAGTATATCGCTTTTTTCAATAACATTAGTCAAAAGATATTTATTAACCAAAAATCTTATAGACTCTGAAAAATCCCTTAAATTTGGGTCTTTTCCTTTGCAAGTAATTGAATTGCCCCTAAAAAATATTTTTGTATCAGTTATTTTCTCCAATTCTTTTAAATTTTGATTAAATTGACCGACAATTGTCATAAGCATTTCATTGTTAGTTATTTGAATATTTATTGTTTCTTGATCTATCTTTTTTATAATAAAGCTTTGATTTAATTTACTTATCTTAGACATATATTTTAGGCTGCGTATTCCACTTTATCATTTTTTTTATAAATAAATTTACCAAATAAAGTATTTTGGTTACAATCACTTACTGTTATATTCATAATTTTACCAGTAAGATCTTTTCTGCTTTTTACAATGACTGAATTAAAATGTTCATCTCTTCCAAAATATTCATCTTTGTTTTTAATTTTATTTTCAAATAAAACTTTTATTTTAGAATTAATAAGTTCTTTTCTATATCTAGTCTTTATATCATTTGCAATTTTTTGAAATAAATTTAATCTTTCTTTCGCAATTTTTGAATTAATTGTTTTTAGGTCTGCTGCAGGTGTTCCTGGTCTAGAACTAAAAATAAAAGAATAGGAATTTACAAATTTCACTTTCTTCATAATTGAAATTGTCTTATTAAAATCTTCTTCTGTCTCTCCTGGATAACCTATTATGAAATCACTAGAGAACTTAATGGATGGTTTCTTTAATTTGAGTATTTTAATTATTTCTAAATATTCATCAATTGTATGCCCTCTATTCATGCTTTTTAATATTTTTGTAGATCCACTTTGGATAGGTAAATGTAAAAGAGGCATTAATTTTTCACACTTTTCATGTGCCTCTATTAAGTCTTCGGTAAAATCTCTAGGATGAGAAGTGGTATATCTAATTCTTTGCAAACCATCGATTTCATTCAAAAAATATAATAGATCTGAAAGTTTATTATTTTTAAAATTATAAGCATTAACATTTTGTCCTAATAAAACAATTTCTTTTGCACCATTATTAATCAAATTTTTAGCTTCTGATAGTACTTCTGAAATAGATCTTGAGTGTTCTGGCCCTCTTGTGTAAGGAACTACACAAAATTTACAAAATTTATCGCAGCCTTCTTGTATTGTTAAATAAGATGATATTTTACTGTTAGAGTTCTTAATTATGTTTAGTTGATCAAATTTTTCTATAACTTCAAATTCTGTAGAATTTATCTTTTTATTATTATTTTCCAATTTTAAAAGTATATCGTTAATTTTTTGGTATGACTGTGGGCCCAAAACTGCGTCTATGTATTTTTCTTTTTGGAGTAATATATCACCTTCGGCTTGAGCTACGCAGCCTGTGACGATTACTATTGGTTTCTTCTTATTTCTAAACTCTTTTTTAATTCTTCCTATATCATGATAAACTTTGTCTGTAGCTTTTTCTCTTATGTGGCAAGTATTAAGTACATAACAATCTGCTTCTGTAATATTATCGGTCAAATTATAATTAATATTTTTTGTTAAATCTAAAATACGATTGCTATCGTATTCGTTCATTTGACATCCGAATGTTTTGATAAATATTTTTTTTGACAATTTATTTTTTTATTTTTGAACCATATAATTCTAATTTATGGTCAACAAGTTTATAGCCTAATTTTTTTGCTACTTCATTTTGCAGTTTCTCAATATCTTTATCTACAAATTCAACTATTTCTCCGCTATTAATATCGATTAAGTGATCATGATGTTCATCGGGTGATTGTTCGTATCTTGCTTTTCCACCTTTAAAATCATGTTTTTCTACAATGCCTGACTCTTCAAACAATTTCACAGTTCTATAAACTGTTGCTATACTTATTTTGTTATCGATCTCACTCACTCTTTTATGTAATTCATAAACATCAGGATGATCTTTTGCTCCATACTTAATTTTAGAGTCAGACATTACTTGAGCAATAATTTTTCTTTGATCAGTAAGCCTAACCCCTTTTGATTTACATTTTTCTTCAATGGTGCTCATAATGTTAGTTATTTAATTAGTATATAATGGTTTTATCAATTTTTTTTCAATTAAATTTTTTTTAATTAAAACCTCAATATTTTCAAGGTTAAATTGAGGTAAATCCGAATTCATATATCCGAATATTTTTGCTTTTTTCGATATTTCTATTCCTTTAGCAACCGATAGAGCTACTCTAATAGTTGAATAACTTCCTGGACCATTATTTACTAAAACTGAAAAATCTTTGTTAATATTAGCCTTGTGTTTTACAATTAAACTTAAGATTTTAGAGACTAATACGTCATTGTTAAGAATTTTTGTTTGTAAATTGCTTATAAAAAAATTATTGTTAATCTTTAAACCAATTTTATCGTTTTGACCTGTGCAATTTATTATTAAAAAATCTTTAATCATTTGTATATTTGTATTATTTTTATCGACTCCAAGCAAATTATATACATCTTCTTTTGAGGACTTTGGGATAATTTCTCTTATGTATCACAGATTTGAAGAAAATAAATATCCTTCCACAAATATCAGGATTAAAGATTTTAAAAAACATCTAGAAATAATTGAAAAAGAAAATATTGAATTTATTAATCCTAAAAATTTTGAAAAAGAACTAAAATCAAACAAAAAAAAAAGAAAGGTTTTAATTACGATTGATGACGGTTTTACTTCATTTTATAAAAATGCTTGGCCGATTTTAAAAGAAAAAAAAATTCCATTTATATTATTTGTAAGTACGAGAGAAGTAGGAGCATTTAATTACATGACTTGGGATCAAATAAAAGAACTTAGTAAAAGTGAATTTGTTGAAATAGGTAATCATAGCCACTCCCACGAATATCTTGTTGAAGAAAACTCATCTGTAATTAAAGCGGACATATTAAAATCAAAAAAAATTTTTAAAGAAAAATTAGGAAAAAATTCTAAATTTTTTTCTTATCCATTCGGTGAGTATAGCTTAGAATTTAAAAAAATAATTAAAGACCTTAATTTTAAATATTCTTTTGGACAACACTCTGGAGTAATAGATGAAACTAAAGATTTTTTTGAACTACCGAGATTTCCAATCAATGAAAAATATGGAGATCAAAAAAGATTTAAAACTTTAATAAAAACTTTACCTTTGAAATACAAAAATATATTTCCAAAAGAAAAATATTTAACGACCTCTACAAACCCTCCTAAAGTTAAAATTGAGTTTTTGGAAAATATTAAGAATATAAATGAAATTAATTGTTATTCAAATGAAGAAAATATATGGAGAAAATCTGAAATAAAATTTTTAGAAAATCAAACCATTGAGATAAACTTAAAAGGAAAGTTTATTGGAGAACGTGGTCGTATAAATTGCTCTAAAAGAGAAATAAATGGTTTTTGGCGGTGGCTAGGAATTCAGTTTGTTATTTCTGAAAAATAATTTTATAAATTAAGTTCACTTTTTTGAACTGAATTTGACAATCTTACAGGCTCAAAATCCATTAGCCTGTTTTGTACAATAATTTGGGCCAAAATTTTTGTGTATTCGCTTCCTGTTTCCGCGTAGTTAGAAAGTGTTTTGATTAATTCTAATCCATCAACTTTTTTATTTGCCTCTCTTAATTTTTTTCTTTTCTCCCTAAATTTTAAATAACTTTTATGAGTGTTTAAATTATTTTTATAGGCTTTCACAGAAGCTCTTAAAATTGGAAATCTTAAAATTTTGTGGTTTTTTGATTTATCTTTTAACAAAGGCTCAATGCCTTTTCCGTTCCACGTCCATTGGCCAAATATTGCATTTCCTTCTAATGCAAATCTTGAAGTCCCCCATCCACTCTCTTTAGCTGCTTGAGCAAGAGCAATTGAAGTTGGAATAATATCCATTCTAGTTTTTAATTCTTCAACACTACCCTTTTTTACTTTGTATTCTAAAAATTTTTGTCTTAACCATTGTTTTTCATCATCTGTGGTCATTTTTTTTGAAGTAATTTTTTTTAATTTAAATCTATCATCTAATATTTTTTCATTTTCAGCTACAATCAATGGCAAAACAATCTTTATAAAAGTATCTTTTTTAAGTCTAACACTCTGGATTTCATCAAGGTCTTTTGGAAATTGAGTAAAGTAGATAGGTTTAACTTTTTTTTCAAATCTGACTTTATTTAAGTCATAGTTT
>CACCPR010000002.1 GCA_902548045.1 uncultured Pelagibacteraceae bacterium | reverse complement strand
TCTTTTTATTGACGACGTTTATAATGACAGAAAGATATTTAAAGATAATATTATTCCTGAAGAACTGGTATTTAACTCTCCTTTTTATTTGAGGGAATGTTATGGATTCTCACCAAAATATAAAGCTTGGTCTAATATATCTGGCGTTGATTTAATCAGAAATATTGATGGAGAATTTTTAGTTCTTGAGGATAATTTAAGAGTTCCCTCAGGCGTATCTTACATGCTTGAAAATAGAATGGTCATGAGAGATGTATTTCCAGAATTGTTTACAAAATATAAAGTTGCTTCAGTTCACCAATATCCAAACAAGTTGTATCATTGTATGTTAGAAGTAGTCCCAAGAAAAACAAAAAATCCTCATATGTGCGTTTTAACCCCAGGCAGATACAATTCAGCTTATTTCGAACATAGATTTTTAGCAGAACAAATGGGTATTGCCTTAGTTGAGGGAAAAGATTTATTTGTTGAGAAAGATTTTGTTTATATGAAAACTGTAAAAGGTCCATTGAAAGTAGATTGTATTTACAGAAGAATTGATGATAGTTTTTTAGATCCAAAGGTTTTTTACAAACATTCACTTCTAGGCGTTCCCGGCTTGTTTAAATGTTGGAGAAAAGGTAATATTGGAATTATAAACGCACCTGGAACAGGTATAGCGGATGATAAGGCAATATATTCTTATGTAGATAAAATGATTAAGTTTTATTTAGATGAAGAACCTAAATTGAAACAAGTCCAAACTTTTTTATGTAGAAAAAAAATCCATAGAGATCATGTTATAGAAAATATTTCTAAAATGGTAGTAAAGCCCACTAATGGTTCAGGAGGAAACGGTATTTTAATAGGACCAAAATCTACAAAGACAGAAAGAGAAAACATGGTTACCAAGATAAAGGCTAAGCCCAATGATTTCATTGGTCAACCTTTGGAAATACTTTCTACTACTCCAACAATTTCAGAAGAAGGAATTCAACCTAGACATTTAGATTTACGTCCTTTTGTGCTGTCTGGAAAAACATCTTGGGTTACTACAGGGGGGTTAACTAGAGTTGCTTTAAAGAAAGGAAGTACAATTGTTAATAGCTCTCAAGGTGGCGGATCAAAAGACACTTTAGTTATTGAAAATAAATTTTATAAATAAATAATTTTTTAAGAAATTTTACTTAAAAACACTTTAAAAACCGTAATTTTGTTGATTTTTTAAAGATTCACCTTTTAGTTGAGTTACGGTTACATAATACAATTATACATGCTAGTTTTTCCTAATTATTAATTAATAATCTAAGGGGGAATAATGAAACTATTCAAATTATTAGTTGCTTTGTTTACCGCAACAGCGATCTCAACTGCTAATGCCGCTGAAATCAAAATGGCAAAAGCTAACTGGGATACTGGTTATTTCCAAGCTGAAATATACAAACAAGCTTTGGAAAAAATGGGACACACAGTAACTGAACCTAAAGCTATAAAACCTTCAGTATTTTACGTAGCTGCAGCAGCAGGAGACCTTGATTTATGGGTTAACGGTTGGTTCAGCACTCACGATGGTTACATCAAAGAGTCCAAAGGCAAAGTTGAAGCAGTTGGTTATGTAATGAAAAAAGGTGGATTACAAGGTTATCTGATTGACAAAAAATCAGCTGACAGCCTTGGAATTAAAAGTGTAATGGATATTAAAAAACATGCAGCAAAATTCGACTCTAATGGAGATGGAAAAGCTGACATGGTCGCTTGCCCTCCAGGTTGGGGATGTGAAAAGCAAATTACTAAACATTTTGCTGAACTTGGTTTAGGTGACTTTATAAATCCAGTAAAAGCGGACTACTCAGCTTCTATGGCAGACGTAGTTGCTAAATACAAAAACGGAAAACCAGTATTATTTTATACTTGGACTCCGAATTGGACTGTTGGTGCTTTAAAACTTGGACAGGACGTTGTATGGATTGAGGTTCCTTACAGTGCTACTAAAAAAGTTAAAGTGTCTAATGCAACGAAATCGAAAATAAATATGGGTTTTGGTGCTGATGACATTAGACCAGCTGCTAACAAAGCTTTTCTAAAAGCAAATCCAGATGTGAAAAAAATGCTTAAAAAGGCATCTATTCCATTAGCTGATATTGCTGCGCAAAACATGAAAATGAATGCGGGCGAGAAAAGTGAAAGAGCTATTAAGAAACATGCAGCAGCTTGGATTAAAGCTAATCAAAGCACTTTCGATAGTTGGTTGAAGTAATAATTAAGTTTAAGTGAACTTAAAAGTTGCACCATCTGACTACGAAATTTACATTCCGATAGCAGAATGGATTGAAAGAAATATTAAAGAGTGGTTGTTCATGCAACGACCACTCTTTAAAAAACTTTCAGCACCAATCGATGGTGTTTTGAGTGGTCTAGATACCCTTTTTAATTTCATTCCTTTTCCAGTCGTAATTCTAATATTTGCTTACTTCGCTTTTAAAACTAACGGAGTTAAATTTGCTATAATTACATCTTTATCCTTGATTTCAATTGATCTGGTTGATTTATGGCAAGAAGCAATGACAACACTAGCAATGATTTTTACTGCGGTAATTTTTTGTATGATTATCGGTATTCCCTTAGGCATTGCAGCATCAAGAAGCAATTTATTTGAAACTATTTTAAGACCTATTTTAGATGTGATGCAAACTATACCAAGTTTTGTCTATTTAATTCCAGTAGTAATGTTATTTGGTGTAGGCTTAGTGCCAGGAGTAGTAGCAACAATTATATTTGCACTACCACCTATTGTTCGTTTAACTAACTTAGGCATTAGACAAGTTGGCAAAGGTTTTAAAGAAGCAGGAGCTAGTTTAGGATTAAATAAATTTTTAATATTAAGAAAAATTGAAATACCTTTAGCAATGAAAACTATAATGGCAGGAGTAAATCAAACTCTTATGTTGGCTTTGTCTATGGTTGTAATCGCTGCATTAATTGGAGCAGGCGGTTTAGGTTTAACAGTTTATGTCGCTTTAGGAAGACTTGATATAGGCGGCGCAGTAATTGGGGGAACAGGGATAGTAATACTTGCCATTGTTTTAGATAGAATTACTCAAAAAATTATTCCTCAAGATGATATAAAAGGAAGATAAATTTAAATACTTTTATCTTTGATTTAACAACATAACTTCTCTTACTTCTTTACCTTTATATTTTGAAAGAGGCCTAATTAATTTGTTTGAGTTATGTTGTTCCATTATATGGGCTGACCATCCAGTTATACGAGACATTACAAATATTGGAGTATAAAAATCGATATCTATACCCATCATATAATAAGTTGGGCCACAAGGAAAATCTACGTTTGGATGTATGTTTTTTTTCTTCAACATTATTTTTTCTAATATTTCATACATTTCAGAATACTTTTCTTTCTTTAGAAGTTTTGCGACTTTAAACATATAGTGCTTCATTGTAGGAACTCTTGAGTCCCCTGATCTATAAACTCTATGACCAAATCCCATAATGACTTTTTTCTTTAATAGAGCATTTTCTATCCAAGCTTTTGCTTTTTCTGGTTTTCCAATTTCTCTCATCATATGCATAACAGCCTCATTTGCTCCGCCATGTAAAGGACCTTTGAGTGAGGCTATAGCTCCAGTAATTGCTCCATGTAAATCAGAAAGAGAGCTTGTAATAGTTCTAGCTGTAAAAGTTGAAACGTTAAAACTATGTTCTGCATACAGAATTAAAGAAATATCAAAAGCTCTAACAATTTCTTTATCAGGTATTTTATTAAACATCATTTTGAAAAAATTTTCAGAAAACGAAAGCTTCTTACTCGGCGGTATTATTTTTTTTCCTTTTCTGTATCTAAAGTAAGCCGCTACAACAGTAGGTGTTTTAGCAAAAATTCTCATTGTTTTTCGCATATTTGCTTTAGGTGAATTATCTTTAGTATCTTTGTCCTCTAAAGCCATCAGACTTACACAAGTTCTGATTACATCCATTGGATGAGCATTTTTTGGCATGGATTGAATATTCTTTATTATTTGTTTTGAAAGTTTTCTTTCAGATCTTTCTTCTTTAATAAATTTTCTTAGTTGTTTCTTATTAGGTAAATCTCCATTTAAAACAAGGTAAGCAACTTCTTCAAAATCACATTTATCGCATAATTCTTGCACAGTATATCCACGGTAAGTCAAAGCACTTAGTTCTGGCACAACTTGAGATATAGTCGTCTCATCAACTACTATACCTAATAAACCTTTTTTAATTTCTTCACTCATTACTCATGTCCTTCTGTTGAAAAATCAGTAATTTTTTTTCCAGGTGTATTATATTTTTCATATTCTACTAAGTCGTACAACCTTTTTCTAGTTTGCATTTTGTCCATAATATTGTTTTGATCTCCATCTTCAAATATTGATTTTAATCCAATTTCTACATTTTGCATTGCCAATCTCTGTGTTGTTACAGGATAAATTACTAAATTGTATCCTAAATTTTCTAATTGTTTTTTATTCAATAATTTTGATTTGCCAAACTCAGTCATGTTGGCTAATAAATAAACTTTTGCAATTTTTCTTACTTTCTCAAATTGCCCTTCATCCCTCATTGCTTCTGGAAATATCATATCTGCACCAGCATCTTCATATGCTTTAATTCTATCGAGTGTTTTATCAATACCTTCAACGGTGTTAGCATCAGTTCTAACTATAATTAAAAAATTTTCATCTTTTCTAGCCTTTACAGATATTTTTATTTTTTCTACCATTTTATCTTTTGAAATTAATTCTTTATTATCTAAGTGTCCGCACCTCTTTTCTGCTATTTGATCTTCAATATGACAACCTGCTAACCCCTTGAACTCAAGAGTTGAAATTGTCTTAGCACAATCTTTAAAACCAGTGTCAGCATCTACAATAGTAGGCAAGTCAGTAACTTTAGCAATTTGATTAGATCTATAGCTTATTTGATCTAACGTCGTTAAACCAATATCTGGCAAACCTAAATCATTAGACATTACACCTCCTGAAATATAAACACCCTCAAAACCTATTTCTGCAATTAACTTTGCACATAAAGGATTGTACGCACCAGGAAATCTAAGTAACTTTTTTGATTTTAATTTATTTTTGAAATCAAGTCTTTTTTCTTGCGGTGTTTTTTTTAAGAAATGCATCTAGAGATTTTATAAAGAAATAAAGTATTAAAATCAAAGTTTTTTTTTACTAAAACTTTTTCTTATTAGAACTCTCATTGGATTTTCATAGAATTTGAAAGAAATATGAGAAAGAAAAAAGATTATAAATAAATAAAAAACAAAAAAATAAGAACTTGTAAAAATTTCAAAATTTAAATTAAATTTTAATATTACATAAATAATCAATAATTGAGACGGGATGTGAATAAGATAAGATCCATATGTTAAGTTTCCTAAATTTGAGTAAAAGTTCTTTATTTTGTAATTAGTATTATTATCTAAGTAGTAAGCTAAAAGAACAACAGAAGAAAAAAATAAATTATACTTAAAATTTCCAACAAAATTTAACATTAATAAAATTATTGCTAGGCCTAAAATATAATGATTATTTTTAATCCTTTCACAAATAACGTATAGAAGAACTCCTGAAAAAAAATACCTTCCACAACCATGAAAAAACAAATTATATTCACTTTTTTCTAGAAACAAAAACAGTAAAAAAACTGACAAAGATAAGCTTAATTTGAACTTATACATATACGAAATTAAGAAAAAAAATAAGAAATAAATGACTATTTCTATAGATACTGACCAAATAGGAAAGTTAAAAGAAAACTTGCTAGTTTCTATCCAGCCAGAAACAAAAAAAAAATGATAAAAAAAACTTTTTAAATCATTTTGTCCTTTGTACAAAAAGTTGTCAATAATTTGATGTGAACCAGTTTCATAAATCAGAATTAGTTGAAATAATAATACAATAGCTAATGTCAAAAAATGCAAAGGATACAATCTTGCGAATCTATTAATAAAAAAATTTTTAAAAGTTATATTAAACTTATCTTTGTTTAAGTAAGTATATGCCAGAACAAATCCTGAGATTAACCAAAAAAAATAGACACCGGTATACCCGAATCGGTATGCATACTCTAGTAAATTATAAAATGGAAGAACTGTACTATCGAAATCTAGATGATTTTCGTAAACCTCTATGTTCGAAGATTTAAAAAAAGGTTTATAAAAATGAATGTAATGAGTAATCACTACAGCTAAAGCTGAAAAAAATCTTAATAATTCAATATGTTCAAATTTTTTCTTCATTTAATTAAAATAAATACTCCAGTCAAAACTAATATTAATGCCAAGAAGTATTCTATTATTTTTTTTACTTTTTTATCATGAATAAATCTTCTTATTCCACTTCCAAATAATGCCCATAAACTAATAGTCGGGAGACATATTAATGCTGCAGTAGTTGTTACAAAAACAACACCAACAAAAATATTTTCTTCTGTTGGAAAAAATCCTGATGCTACTGTAACTGCAATAGACCAAGCTTTAGGGTTAATAAATTGAAATAAAGAAGCTTCATAAAGTTTTAAAGGTCTACCTGTTTCTTTTTTAATCAAACTAAAAGAACCAATCATAGTCCAGCTTAAGTAAAGCAAATAAATAAAACATAAAATTTTCATGTAAAATTGAATTTGGGGGTAAATTATAAACAAATTAGCTAAACCAAAACATGTTAATCCTATCTGCAATATGTGGCCCAAAGGAATTCCAATTAGATGAGGAAGAGTTCTTATAAATCCAAATTTCATCCCAGAGGCTGTCAGCATTGCGTTATTTGGCCCAGGCGTAAAAAACATAGTAAAATAAAAAGTAGCTAAAGCAGAGAAAAGAGAAAAGTTAATCATAAATATTTTTGAATAATCTTATCAAAATTCACAAAGTCATCTATTAGCTCATCATGTTTGATTTCATTTTCGTTTTTTTCTGTATAACCGTCTTTAATTAAAATAAATGGTATTTTGGCATTATGAGCTGACATTTCATCAACCTCGCTATCACCCACCATTATTGTTTTATTTAAATCACCACCTATAATTTCTACTACATCAGTTAAATGTCTTGGATCAGGTTTGTTATATGAAAAAGTATCTGAACCAGCTACATATTCAAAGTATTTATACATATTCAATTTTTTTAATAAATCTACAGCTAGCTTTTCTTGTTTATTTGTACAAACAGCCATTGAAATATTTTTATTCTTCGCCCATTTTAAAAAATCAATACATCCTTTTATTGGTTTACTCATTCTGTCAATATTCTTTGAATAAAAATCTATAAATTCTTTTGTCATTTCTTTTTTCTTTTTTTCATCACTAATTTCTTTTTTGAACGATCTTTGCATCATGACCCAAGCTCCTTTACCAGCAAGAGATTTTATATCTTCCAAATTCTTCTCTTGGTGACCAAATTTCTTCATTACATGGTTATGTGCAGCCATCAAATCAGGAGCAGTATTGATTAATGTGCCATCTAAATCAAAAAGAATTGTGTAAATTTGAGTCATTTTAAAAGTATTAAAAAGAAATATTTTGTGACTTATTTCAGTTACATTATTAATGTAAAGAAAAATCTTATGAATACAAATAATAAATTAAACAAAGCTAATACCTATAGACTTTCTCAGGAAGTTTTAAGAAATAAAGCTTTAAAGAATGGTGTTAATTTAATTGCACCAGAAACAATTTTTTTATCAAAAGACACTTTTTTTGGCAAAAATGTTACAGTTGAACCTTACGTTGTATTTGGTTCTAAAGTTAAAATAGGTGACAACTCTTATATAAAATCTTTCACCCATATTGAGGGTACTAAAATTGAAAAAAATGTAATTGTAGGACCATATGCAAGATTAAGACCTGGCACTATTTTAAAATCTAATACTAAGATTGGTAATTTTGTTGAGACAAAACAGTCAAATATAAATAAAAATTCTAAAGTTAACCATCTTTCTTATATAGGTGATACAAACATAGGAAAAAATTCAAATATTGGAGCTGGTACAATTACTTGTAATTATGATGGAATAAAAAAATCAAAAACAAAAATTTCTGACAATGTATTTGTTGGCTCTAACTCCTCGCTAGTCGCCCCAGTTAAACTCGAAAATGGATCAGTTATTGGAGCCGGTTCGGTAGTTACTAAAAATGTAAAAAAAGATGCATTAGCCATGACAAGACCAGCACAAATCGAAATAAAAAATTATAAAAGAAAAAAGAAGAAATAAATTGATAAGATGTGTGGAATTATAGGAATAGCTAGCAACAAACCAGTTTCAATAAATATAATTAATTCTTTAAAAAAATTAGAATACAGGGGTTATGATTCAGCTGGTTTGGCTACTATTCAAAACAATGAAATAAACGAGAAAAAATGCTCAGGCAGAGTTTTAGAGTTAGAAAAAATTTTATTTAAAAGTCCTTCTGATGGAAATCTTGGGATTGGACATGTAAGATGGGCGACACACGGAATTCCAAACATTATTAATGCTCATCCGCATTCTACTGACATTGTATCAGTGGTACATAATGGAATAATTGAAAATTCTAATGAATTGAAAAAAAAATTGGAATTAAAAGGATTAAAGTTCAAATCTCAAACTGACACAGAAGTAATTACCTTATTAATAACAGAAGCACTAAAAAAAAATAAACCAATTGACTCAGTTTTTAAAACTTTAAAACAGCTTCAAGGTAGTTTTGCCCTTGGAATTATTTTTAAAAATCATCAAAATATTATAATAGGCGCCCGAAGAGGAAGCCCTTTAGCAGTAGGTTACTCAAAAGATGAAAATTATTTAGGCTCTGATTCTTATGCACTAAAATCTATGACTAATAAAATTTCATATCTTGATGATGGGGACCTATGCGTTCTATCTAAAGATAAAGTAGATTTTTATGATGTAAATCAAAAAAAAATAAATAAAAAAGTCTATACACTATCTAATGATGAAAAATTAAGTGACAAAGGTGATTACAAAAACTTTATGTCAAAAGAAATTTTTGAACAACCTATTACTGTTAAAAACTGTATAAATGAATATTTAGATAGTTTAAATAAAGATATCAATATTTTTGATTTCCCAATTCAACCGCAAAAAATTAACAAATTAGTTTTAATTGGATGCGGTACAGCTTATCATTCTTGTCTAATCGCAAAATATTGGTTAGAGGAACTTTCATCGCTAGAAGTAGACGTCGATATAGCTTCAGAATTTAGATATAGAAAATTAAGATTTCATCCAGATAACTTATATATATTTGTTTCACAATCTGGAGAAACTGCTGACACTGCTGCAGCGCTGGATATATGTAAAAAAAATAAAGTTAAAACTTGTTCTATCGTAAATGTTGTAGAAAGCACGATTGCAAGAAACTCTGATTGGGTCTTGCCAATACATGCAGGTCCTGAAATTGGTGTAGCTTCAACTAAAGCTTTTGTAGGTCAAATGATAGTTTTATTTATATTAATCTTAAAACTAGCTAAAGCTAGAAATGATATAGATGATAAAGAATACTATAATAATATTAAAAATTTATCTGGTCTTCCTAAAGCAATAGAAAAAAGTTTAAAAGTTGAAAATAATATTCAAGCGATGGCTAAGGAATTTCTGGATGCAAAAGGAACAATGTTTTTAGGAAGAGGATTGTCTTTTCCGATTGCTCTAGAAGGAGCCTTAAAACTGAAAGAATTATCTTATTTACATGCTGAAGGTTATCCCGCTGGTGAGATGAAACACGGACCATTAGCTTTAATTGAAGAGGGATTACCTGTAATCGTTATAGCCCCTAAAGATAAATATTATGAAAAAACTCTTTCTAATATGCAGGAAGTTATGGCTAGAGGTGGAAAAATTCTTTTTATTACTGATCATAAAAAAGAATTAATGAATGAAAACATAAGATTAGGTATTAGAGTTCCTTCAATTGATAATTTGCTTTCGCCTATACTTCTTACAATACCAATACAATTATTAGCTTATCACGTAGCATTGTTAAAAGGTTGCGATATAGATAAACCTAGAAATTTAGCTAAATCTGTAACTGTTGAATAATTTTTTTTATAAGTCTTTAAAAAACCTCTTTTATAATTTATATATATCCCAGGTTGAAAATGAAAAAATGGAAATTAAATAGCTGGACAAACTTCCCTGCAAAACATTTGCCAGTTTATCAGGATCAAAAAGAATTAGATTTAGTCTTAAGCAAGGTAAAAAAATATCCACCTTTGGTATTTGCTGGAGAAACAAGATCTTTAAAAAAATCTTTAGCAGATGTTGTTGAGGGAAAAGCTTTTTTATTGCAGGGCGGAGATTGTGCAGAAAGTTTTGCAGAATTTCATCCCGATAATATTAGAGATACCTTCAAAGTAATTTTACAAATGTCTTTAGTTTTGACAGCTTCAGCATCAGTGCCGGTTGTTAAAGTTGGAAGAATAGCTGGACAATTTTCTAAACCAAGAAGCGCACCAACAGAAAAAAAAGATGGAAAAGAACTACCAAGTTATTTAGGCGATAATATAAATGGAATGGATTTTAGTGAAAAAGCAAGAATACCAGATGCAAAAAGATTATTTAGAGCGTATTCTCAATCTGCATCAACTCTGAATTTACTAAGAGCTTTTTCTCAAGGAGGCTTTGCCGATCTTAGACAAGTTCATTTGTGGAATTTAGGATTTATAAAAAATAAAACTAAAGGCAAATTCAAAGAAATTGAAGATAAAATTAGTGATGCTTTAACTTTCATGGAAGCTTGCGGAATTAATTCAGATAATAATAGAAGATTAAGAACTGTAAACTTTTATACTTCTCACGAAGCTTTATTACTGCCATTTGAAGAAGCTATGACGCGGGTTGACTCAACTACTGGTGAACATCATGATACATCTGCGCATTTTGTATGGATAGGTGATAGAACAAGGCAACTGGATGGAGCTCATGTTGAGTTTTGTAGAGGTATTAAAAATCCATTAGGATTAAAATGTGGACCAACATTAAAATCAGAAGAATTGATAAAACTTTGTAATATTTTAAATCCAGATAATGAACCAGGTAGAATGACATTGATTTCAAGATTTGGTTCTAAAAATGTGGAAAAATATCTACCTAAATTAATTAAAGCAGTAAAAAAAGAAGGACTAAACGTTATTTGGTCTTGCGATCCGATGCACGGAAACACCATAAAAGCTGCTACTGGATTTAAAACAAGACCTTTTGATAGTGTTCTTAAAGAGGTAAAAAACTTTTTTGGAGTACATCAGTCCGAAGGCAGTTATGCTGGAGGTCTACACGTAGAAATGACAGGTCAGGATGTGACTGAATGTACAGGTGGAGCACAAAAAATATCAGAGAATGATCTATCAAATAGGTACAGAACTCACTGCGACCCAAGATTGAATGCTGATCAAGCACTAGAATTAGCTTTTCTTATTTCTGAAGAAATTAAGAAAAACTCAAAATATTCAAAAAAAATTATTCAAGCCGCGTCTTAATAATTATTGTAATTATTAAGACATAACCTTAAAAGAGGAGGTGTATTAATTATGGATGTAAAAAATAGAGCAAAAATTATCACTGATTGGATAAACAACTATTGCGAGACTACATCATTTAGTCCTAAAGCTTTAGTAGTTGGCATCTCGGGCGGTATAGATTCTTCTGTAGTTAGTACTCTATGTGCAAACACAGGAAGAAAAACAATTGTGTTAACAATGCCGATCAAACAAATAAAATCCCAACATGACTTAAGCTTGGATCATGCAAAATGGTTAAAAGACAAGTTTAACAATGTTCAACATCACTTAATCGAAATGGATAAAATATTTGGATCTTTTTCTCAGGTTTTAAATAACTTTGATAATGAGCATGGATTTGCAAATTCAAGAGCTAGATTGAGAATGGCAACTCTTTATCAGGTGGCAGCAGCTAATTCAGGAATTGTAGTTGGAACAGGGAATAAGGTAGAAGACTTTGGCGTTGGCTTTTATACTAAATATGGTGATGGAGGAGTTGATATATCTCCAATAGCTGATTGTACTAAAACTCAAGTCTGGGAATTGGGAAAATATCTTGGGGTATCTGAAAAGATAGTAAATTCTCAACCAACTGATGGCTTATGGGATGACGGTAGAAACGATGTTCAGCAATTAGGGATGAGCTATCAAGATCTTGAAAAAGCTATGGAAAATAAAAATGATCCAAACTATCAAAAATATTTAAAGATAAGAGAAAAAAATTTACACAAAATGAATCCTATACCAGTTTGCAAATTTAATGAATAACTTACATTTAACTAATTCACTTACAAATAAAAAAGAAGTTTTTAATCCGATTAACAAAGATAGAATTTCATTATACGCATGCGGACCAACTGTTTACGACAATCCTCACGTTGGAAATGCTCGTGCCTTAGTAGTATTTGACCTTCTCTTCAGAATACTCATTGAACTTTATGGGGAGAATAAAGTTACATATGTAAGAAATATTACGGATATAGATGATAAAATTATTGAAGCTTCGAAAAATAAGAAAATAAATATTTCGGATTTAACAAATAATGTAACAGAAAAATTTCATGAAGATTGCAAAATTTTATTTTGCTTAAACCCAACAAAAGAGCCTAGAGCAACGGATCACGTTGAGGGTATGATATCTATGACAAAAAAATTAATTGAAAAAAATGCTGCTTATGAAAAAGAGGGACATGTTTTTTTTTCAGTAGCCTCTTTTAAAAAATATGGAAAACTTTCAAATAAAAATCCAGAGGATCTTAAAGCTGGTGCTAGAGTAGAAGTGTCAAAATTAAAAAAAGATCCTTTAGATTTTGTTCTTTGGAAACCTTCAGATAATAACGATCCTGGTTGGGACTCACCATGGGGAAGAGGAAGACCAGGATGGCATTTGGAATGCTCTGTAATGAGTGAAAAATATTTAGGTAAGAATTTTGATATTCATGGAGGAGGACTAGATTTAATTTTCCCACATCATGAAAATGAGATCGCTCAGTCATGTGTTTATAATGAAACAGATAAGTTTGCTAATTATTGGGTGCATAACGGTTTTGTAACAATGAATAAAGAAAAAATGTCAAAATCACTTGGGAACATAACAACAATTGAAGACGCAACCAAAAAATATTCAGGACAAGTCGTTCGCTTATCTCTTCTAAGTGCTCAATATAAACAACCATTGGATTGGAATAACGATTTACTCATGGAACAATCAAAAACTCTAGATAAATGGTATTCCTTGTATTCATCTGAAGTAAGCGAAAAAACACCTGATTGTTTTAATGATTTACTAGATGATATGAATACACCACTTTATATTGCTAAATTACACAAGTTATTTCAGCAATCACAAAATGGTGACAACAACAAAAAAAAGGAATTTAACAAAGCATGTCGTTTAATTGGCTTATTTAATGAAACTGCCGAAAAAAGATCTGAATATAAAAAAAATAAAGCTAAAATATCTGAAGAAAATATATTAATAAAAATTAAAAATCGTGAGGAAGCCAAAAAAGCTGGCAATTATAAACTCGCTGATCAAATTAGAAATGAATTAAACAATAAGGGTATTGATATAAAAGATGAAAAGGGTAAAACGACTTGGAACTATAAATGAGTAAAGAAAAGATATACATATTTGATACTACTCTGAGAGATGGCGCACAAACTGAAGGAGTTGATTTTTCAGTTGAAGACAAAAATAAGATTGCAAAAATTTTATCTAATATAGGAGTAGATTACATAGAGGGTGGTTGGCCAGGAGCAAATCCTATAGATAATGAATTTTTTGATAAATCCCCAATCCTTAAAAATTCAAAATTTACAGCTTTTGGAATGACAAAGAAGAATGGAGTTAGTGCAGATAATGATCCAAATTTATCTCCTTTAATGAATGCTGATTGTAAAACAGTTTGTGTTGTTGGAAAAACCTGGGATTTCCACGTAAAAACTGCCTTAGGTATTAAAAACGAGGAAAATTTAAAAAACATAAAAGAAACAGCCAAACATTTTGTAAAAAATAAAAAAGAATTTATTTTTGATGCCGAACATTTTTTTGATGGATATAAAAACAATCCTAATTATGCTCTTGATTGTTTAAAACAAGCTTATGATGAGGGAGCTAGATGGGTAGTGTTATGTGATACTAATGGCGGAACCTTGCCTAATGAAGTTGGAGAAATTATTAACAAGATTAGTAAAGTAATTCCAGGAAAAAATCTTGGTATACACGCACATAATGATACTGAAAATGCAGTGAGCAATTCTCTAACTGCTGTGCTAGCTGGAGCTAGACAAATCCAAGGCACTATAAATGGCTTAGGTGAGAGATGTGGTAACGCAAATTTAATGTCTATCATTCCGACACTTTTTTTAAAAAAAACCTTTAGTGATAAATTTGATTTGAATATTAACAAGGATAAGCTTTCTTCATTGACAGAATGTTCGAGATTTTTAGACGAAGTTCTTAATAAAAAACCAAACAAAAGTATGGCTTATGTCGGAGGATCTGCATTTTCTCATAAAGGTGGATTACATGTATCTGCAGTAAAAAAAGATCCAAAAACTTACGAACATATAGATCCAAAAGAAGTTGGCAATCACCGAAATATTATTGTTTCAAATCAAGCAGGAAGATCGAATATTATATCTAGACTTGAAAATTATGGAATAAAAATTGATTCAAAAGATCAAAAAGTTCAAAAAATTTTAGATGAAGTTAAAGAGAGAGAATTTACTGGATATTCATATGATGGAGCGGATGCATCATTTGAACTTTTGGCTAATAAGTTGCTAGGCAAACTACCAGAATATTTAAAAGTAAAAAGTTATAATGTTAATGTTAAAAAAGATAACGAATTAAAAACCACGGCAGAAGTGACTTTTATAATTGATGGAAAAGAAATTCATTGTGATGGAGAGGGAAATGGACCAGTAAACGCATTAGATAATGCTATTAGATCTAATTTTAAAAAAGTCGAAAAATATTATAAATATTTTTCTGATCTTAAACTTTTAGATTATAAAGTCAGAATTTTAAACACTGGTACAGGAGCAACAACAAGAGTCTTAATAGAAAGCACAGATAAAACTGGAAAAAGCTGGTTTACTATTGGTGTTTCTCAAAATATAATTGAAGCTTCATTTAAAGCATTAATAGATAGTTTAGAATACAAATTATTTAAAGAAAAAGCGCCAGCAAATATTCATGAAAAATAATTATGGTTTTGTTTTAATCCAACCACAACTTGGAGAAAATATCGGTGCATCTGCAAGATCATTAAAAAATTTTGGATTTAAAAATTTGATTATTACTAAACCAAAATGTGGCTGGCCAAACGTAAAAGCTAAAGCGACTTCTGTAGGTGCCTATGATATTATAAACAAAACTAAGGTATTTAAAAATACCATTACTGCTATAAAAAATTTTGATTTAATATTTTCTTTTAGTGCGCGTAAGCGAGACATAAATAAAAAACATATCAACATTCATAATTTTCTGAGAATAATAAAAAAACAAAATAATAAAAAAATTGGTTTAATGTTTGGTCCTGAGGCATCAGGATTATCAAATTTAGATCTATCCTATTCAAATTATGTAGTTCAAATACCTTCATCACCAAAGTTTAAATCGATGAATCTATCTCATTCAATAATTCTAGTATGTTATGAAATATTTAAATTACATAATTATAAATTGATAAAGCAATCGAGTTTTAATAAAGTAATAGGTCAAAAAGGCAAACTCGCATCCATTCTTAAATTGTTAAAAAAAAATCTAGAGAAAAAAAATTTTTTTAAACCTGAAGAAAAAAGAAGTTCAATGATTAAAAATATAAACAATTTATTTTATAGAATGGAGCCAAATGATAAAGAATTACGTATTTTGGGGAGTTTAATAGGATCGCTAAGTAAATATAAAAAAAAGCATAATTGACATCTACCCCCTAAACCTAGTAAACCCGTTCCAAATAATGACAAAAAGATTAAAATCTAAACATAAAGTTGATAGAAGACTTAAAGCAAATCTTTGGGGAAGACCAAAGAGCCCATTTAACTCTAGAGCATATCCCCCTGGTCAACACGGACAAAATAAAAAAGGTAAACCAACTGATTATGGCACTCAATTGCAAGCAAAGCAAAAATTAAAAGCTTATTACGGAAATATAAATGAGAGACAATTCAGAAATATTTATAGAAAAGCGCTTGCTAAAAAAGGCGACACCACTGAAAACTTAATTTCACTTTTAGAAAGCAGACTTGATACAGTAATTTACAGAGCGAAATTTGCTAATACAGTTTTTTCTGCAAGACAAATGATTAATCACGGTCATATTAAAGTAAATAAAAAAAGAGTAAATATTTCTAGTTATTTGGTTAAAGAAACAGATTTAATTGAAATAAGAGAAAAATCTAAAAAATTAACTTTTATAGATGGAGCTATTCAGAGCAAAGAGAGAGATGTACCAGAATACATTCAATTAGATGATAAAAATAAAACAGCGAAATTAATTAGAATACCAAAATTTTCAGAGGTACCTTATCCTGTTATTATGGAACCAAATTTAGTAATTGAATATTATTCTAGATAATTTGTTTTTCTTTTAAAAGAACTTTAAGTTCATTTTTTTCAAACATTTCTTTTACAATGTCACAACCACCGATAAATTCTCCCTTAATGTACAATTGAGGTATTGTTGGCCAATCACTAAAATCTTTTATTCCTTGTCTTAAATTTTCGTCTTCTAGCACGTTAACACCTTTAAAATTGATTTTTAAATGTTTCAGTATGTTTGTAACAGCCATTGAAAAACCACATTGAGGACTATCTGGTGTTCCCTTCATAAATAAACAAACATCATTTGAATTAACTAATTCTTTAATCTTTTCTTGTATTTCCATTATCTTTCTTTTGTAGTAATAGACAAAGCGTGAAGTTCATTTCCCATTTTGCCTTTAAGTGATTTATAGACTAATTTATGTTGTTCAATTTTACTTAGCCCAACAAACATTTTAGACGTTATTGTTGCTTCGTAATGATTATTATCACCCATTAAATCTTTTATCTCAACAGATGCATCTGGAATTGATGTAGTAATCAATTTCTCTATTTCAAATTTTGGTAATCCCATTAGTAATTATTGTACCATTGATTATTAACTTTCAATAGCTCTTTAATATCAACTTTTATTTCTCCTTCAATTTCAAAAAAATTCTTTTGGGTTAAACCAATTTTTTCATAAAAAATGTTGTTTTTTTTTAATATTTTTTCTACTTTTTCTAAATTATTTTTTTCTATTTCTGCGACATATCGACTTTGATCTTCACCGAAAAAATATTTGTATAAGTTTATCAATTTTTTTGGTTTATCTATTTTAATACCAAAATTAGATCCAATCGTCATTTCTGCCAAAGCAACTATAAGTCCTCCACTAGAGATATCATGCAAAGAGCTTACTAAATTATTTTTTACTAGTTCTAAAACAGACTCACCATTATTCTTTTCATTTGCCATGTTTATATCAGGAGGCTTTCCATCTGTTATTGAGTGTATTTCTTCAAGAAAAACACTTTGTTCAAGATGACCAAAAGTTTTACCAATTAATAAGAGAATGTTATTTTCGTTTTTTATTCTATGATTTATAATTTTTTTAACATTTGAAACTATACCTACTCCTCCAATTACAGGAGTGGGATGTATATTTTTTTTATTAGTTCCATTATAAAATGAAACATTACCAGACACGACAGGATAATTTAAAAATTCACATGCTTCTTTAATCCCTATTAAACATTCAGCGAATTCTCCCATTATTTCCGGCATTTCTGGATTACCAAAGTTTAAGCAATTTGTTATTGCAATAGGACTTGCACCAACAGAAATAATATTTCTCCAATTTTCACACACTATTTGTTTTCCGCCTGTTAATGGATGAGACTTACAATAATTAGCAGATGAGTCTACAGAAACTGCTATTGCTTTATCTTTCCCATGTATCCGTATTATAGCTGCATTTGCACCAGACTTTTGAACAGTGTCACACATTACCATTTGATCGAATTGTTCCGTAATCCAAGATTTATTAGATTGATTTGCAGATGATAAAATTTTTATTAAAGCATCCTCTAAATTAACTTTTTTTAATTTTTTTAAATCAACTTTATTATTTGGGATCTTTTTTTTTATCCATTTTCTATCATAAATAGGAGCATTTGACGCTAATGCACTAATAGGAATTTCCCCCTCAACTTTATCTTTATATTTTAAAACTAGTTTATTTGAATTTGTCGTTTTTCCGATTACAACAAAATCAAGATCCCATTTATCAAAAATTTTCTTAGCATTATTTTCTTTTCCATCTTCAAGCACTAAAAGCATTCTCTCTTGACTTTCTGATAACATCATTTCATATGGTGACATATTTTCTTCTCTGCAAGGAACTTTTTCTAAATTTAGCTCGATACCTAAATCACCCTTTGAAGCCATTTCTACACTAGAGGAAGTAAGTCCTGCAGCACCCATGTCCTGAATAGAAATAATTGAATTATCTTTCATTAATTCCAAGCAAGCTTCCATTAAAAGTTTTTCTGTAAAAGGGTCACCAACTTGGACAGTGGGTTTTTTTTCCTCTGTATCCTCATTGAATTCTGCTGAGGCCATGGAGGCACCATGAATTCCATCTCGACCAGTCTTGGATCCAACATAAACTACAGATTTATTTAATCCTTTTGCTTTAGAATAAAAAATCTTATTTTTCTTAGCATGGCCAACAGCCATTGCATTTACTAATATATTATCATTATAAGTTTTATTAAATTTAGTCTCCCCAGCAACGGTTGGAATTCCTATACAGTTTCCATAACCGCCTATTCCAGAAACTACACCATTTAATAAACTTCTTGTTTTAAAGTGATTAGGAGATCCAAAATGAATTGAATTTAAAAGAGCTATCGGTCTAGCACCCATGGTGAATACATCTCTTAATATACCTCCAACACCGGTAGCGGCACCTTGATAAGGTTCGATATAGGATGGATGATTATGACTTTCTATTTTAAAAATAATAGCATCATCGTCTCCTATATCTATAACACCTGCATTTTCTCCTGGGCCTTGAATAACTTGTTTTCCTTTGGTAGGTAATTTTTTTAAATGTTTTCTTGATGACTTATAAGAACAATGTTCATTCCACATAGCTGAAAAAATTCCAAGTTCTAAAAAATTTGGTTCTCGTTTTAAAAGTTTTTTTATTGAAGAATACTCTTCTGGTTTTAGTCCGTGTTTTTCAATGATTTGACTAGTAATTTTCATTTTTTTATTTTGTCAAACTAGTAAATAAATTAACCCCATCATTATTTGACAACAAATCATCCACCATTCTTTCTGGATGAGGCATCATACCTAAAATATTTTTTTTTGAATTAAATATTCCAGCAATATTTTTTAAAGAACCATTAGGATTACACTGTTCATCTATAGAACCGTTCTCATTACAGTATTTAAAGGCTATTAAATTTTCATTTTGCAGTTCTTTAAGATGGTTTGAATTTGTAAAATAGTTTCCTTCATTATGTGCAATATTAATTTTTAAGATTTGATCTTTTTTATATTGATTCGTAAAATTTGTTTTATTGTTAACAACTTTAATATTTACATCTCTATTTATAAATCTCAAATTTTTGTTTCTTAAGAGAGCGCCTTTTAGCAATCCTGTTTCTGTCAAAATTTGAAACCCGTTACATATTCCTAAAACTAAACAACCTTTTTTAGCGGCTTTTATAACTTCATTTATAATTAAGGATTTTCCAGCTATTGCACCAGATCTTAAATAATCGCCATATGAGAAACCACCAGGCACCACAATTAAATCTGATTTAGGCAATATTGTTTCTTTATGCCAAACCATGTTGTTCTTAAACTGCATTTTCTCTAAAGCGACAGCTATATCTCTATCACAATTTGATCCTGGAAAAACAATAACTGATGAATTCATTAAATCTTATCTACTTTATAATCTTCTATTATCAAGTTAGCTAAGAGTTTTTGGCACATATCCTCAACTTTTTCTTTAGCTTTATTTTGATCTTTATCATCAAGCTCAATCTCAAAATATTTACCTTGTCTCACGCTTTTTAAATTAGACATACCCATATTTTGCAAAGTGTTTTGTACAACTTTACCTTGAGGGTCTAGCACATCTTTTTTTAATGTAACTGTAACAGAAAATTTCAATTTATTTTTTTTTGAATTTTATTGAGGTTGTTTTGCTAAAATTGACTTCGCTGATATTAGTCTCTTCTGGCATTATATTTAATCTTCTTGCTACTTCTTGATAACCTTGAATTATATTTCCAAGATCTTTTCTAAATCTATCTTTGTCGAGTTTTTTTTCCGTTTTTACATCCCATAATCTGCAAGTATCAGGACTAATCTCATCGGCCAACAAAATCTCCTTTTTATTAGAATCTTTATTCCATGCTTTTCCGTATTCTATCTTAAAATCTACTAACTTAATTCCGATACCTCTAAACAGCCCAGATAAAATGTCATTAATTCTTAACGTCATTTTATCAATTTTTTGTATTTCTTTTTCAGTTGCCCAGCCAAAAGAATATATATGTTCTTTAGAAATCAAAGGGTCTTGAAGCTCGTCTTTTTTATAACAATATTCTAATAAAGGTTTTTCTAAAACAGTTCCCTCAGAAATATCTAACCTTTTAGTTAAAGACCCAGTTGCTATATTTCTTACTATAAATTCAATAGGAAAAATTTCTGCTTTTTTTATTAGTTGTTCTCTCATATTTAGTCTTTTTATTAAATGAGTTTTAACTCCACACTGCTCTAAGTTTGATAAAATATATTCTGAAATTCTATTATTTAAAACTCCTTTGCCTTCTACCTTTGTTTTTTTCAGGTTATTAAAAGCTGTAGCGTCATCTTTAAAATGTTGAATAACTAAATCTTTGTCATTAGTTTCGTATATAATCTTAGCTTTACCTTCGTACAGTTTATTACCTTTGATCATAATTTTATTTATTATTTAAACTTCTTTTAAAAATTATATTAATTTTATTGGTATGATAACTAAAATTAAATAATCTTTTAAGTTTATTAACAGGTATTTTATTTGTAATTTTTTTATCTTTTACGATGTTATCTAAAAATGAGGATTTATTCTGCCAAGATTTCATAGCATTCTTTTGAACCAGCTTGTATGCTTCTTCTCTTGAAAAACCAACATTTGTTAATTCTAACAATACTCTTTGAGAAAAAAATATACCATTTGTAATATTCAAGTTTTTTATCATTTTTTTTGGGAAGATATTCAAATTTTTGATTAAATTTTTAAGTCTTACTAGAGCAAAATCTAAAGCTATCGTTGAATCAGGCCCAATATTTCTTTCTACCGCTGAATGAGAAATATCTCTTTCATGCCATAGAGAAATATTTTCTAAAGCAGGAATTACATTTGATCTTATTAATCTTGCAAGACCAGTTAAATTTTCACTTAATATCGGATTTTTTTTATGAGGCATGGCAGATGAACCCTTTTGTTTTTTTCCAAAAAATTCTTCAACTTCTAAAACTTCAGTTCTTTGCAGATGTCTTATTTCTGTTGCGAATCTTTCTATTGAGCTTGCAATAATACCTAATGTTGAAAAAAACTGAGCGTGTCTATCTCTTGGTATTATTTGGGTTGAAATAGGCTCCACCTTAAGTTTCAATTTTTTTGCTACAAACTTTTCTACTCGGGGATCTACATTAGCAAAAGTGCCAACCGCTCCAGAAATTGCACAGGTTGATATTTCTTTAATAGAATTAATTAATCTTTTTTTATTTCTTAAAAATTCTTGATAAAAAGTCATCAATTTTAAACCAAATGTAATTGGCTCAGCATGTATTCCATGGCTTCTACCTATACACAAAGTGAACTTATGTTTGATAGCTTGTTTTTTAATCACTTTAAGTAACTCGTCTATATCATTTAATAAAATTTCACCTGATTGCTTAAGTTGTAAATTAAAACAAGTGTCTAAAACGTCAGAAGAAGTCATTCCTTTGTGCAGGTATCTAGTGTCTTTACCTGCTTTTTCAGCAATAGAAGTAAGAAATGCAATTACATCATGTTTTACTTTATTTTCAATTTCTAGAATTCTTTTTACATTTATTTTTGCTTTAGGCTTTATTTTTTTTACAACACCTTTTGGTATTATTTTTAGCTTTTCCATTGCTTCAGCAGCCGCTAATTCTATTTTTAACCAAATAGAATATTTATTATAATCTTCCCAAATTGATTTAAGTTCTTTTCTTGAGTATCGATCAATCATTTTTTAACAGGTTAAATTTTTGACTGAGTAAAAATTTCGTATCCATTCTTTGTTATACCAACAGTATGTTCAAATTGTGCTGATAAGGATTTATCTTTTGTAACTGCTGTCCAACCGTCATTCAATATTTTTGTTTCATAACTACCTAAATTTATCATGGGTTCTATGGTAAAAATCATACCTTCCTTAAGAATTTCACCTGTACCTTTCTTTCCATAGTGTAAAACATTTGGCTCTTTATGAAATGACTGACCAATGCCATGACCGCAAAAATCTTGAACAACAGAACACCCATTGTTTTCGACATAGTTTTGTATTTCAAAACCAATATCACCCAAATGAATTCCATCCTTTAATATTTTTATGGCTTTCATTAAAGATTGATAGGTAGTATCAATTAACTTCTTAGCTTTTACAGAGATTTCTCCTATTTCGTACATTCTGCTTGTATCTCCATGCCACCCGTCTTTTAAAGCTGTAACATCAACATTTAATATATCTCCTTCTCTTAAAATTTTACTTGAGGGAATACCATGGCACACAACATGATTAGCCGATGTACAACAAGATTTAGGATATCCTCTGTAAAATAATGGAGCTGAGTAAGCACCATTGTCATTAATAAATTCATAACATAATTTATCGATCTCATCAGTGGAAATACCTGGTTTGATGATTTTTGAAACTTCGTCCAGAGCACCCGAAGCAATAGACCCGGCTACTTTTGTTTTTTTAAAAGACTCTTCTATATTCAAGTTCATTAAATTATTATTTTTATCTTTTTATTTAGTTTTATTCCTTTTGGTAAAAACTTACAATCATAACAAATTATATTTAACTTTTTTTTAATAGCTTTAGACAATAATTTAAAGTAATTTTGATCAATATCTTTAGCTATAGAAAATTTAGTACAATCATCACGTTGAACAACAAAACAAATATAAATTTTATACCCCTTTTTTCCTGCCTTTACTAACTCTTGTATATGTTTTGCTCCTCTAGATGTAACTGCGTCGGGAAATTCTGCTAATCCTTTTTTCCTTAACAATGTAACATTTTTAACTTCAACAAACGTTTTAGAATTTTTTTCAATAATCAAAAAATCAAATCTAGTATTGATTCCAAATTTTTTTTCTGCTTTAATTATACTCTTATCTTTCAACTCTTTAATATGATTATCTTTTAAACCCTCTAAAAAAATTTTGTTAGTAATATGAGTATTAATTCCAACTTTTGAACCATTTGCCTCAATTATTTGCAATGTATATTTTAGCTTACGATTAGGATTGTTTGACTCGCTTAACCAAACTTTGTTACCTTTTTTTAATAAACCATTCATTGACCCTGTATTTGGGCAGTGAGCTGTAACTATTTTATTTTTTATCTTTATATCTACAAAAAATCTCTTATATCTTTTAATAAAAAGTCCTGATATTAATTTATTTTCAAAGTTCATATATAATTATCAATCTATGAAGAAAAAATTCAAAAAAGTAAATGCTGCAATTTTAATAATTGGAAATGAAATACTATCAGGCAGAACTCAAGATAAAAATACTATTTTTATAACGAACTGGTTGAATTCTAAGTGTGGTATATCGGTAAATGAAGTAAGAATTATTCCAGACATAGAAAAAACTATAGTAAAAAATATAAGAGATTTGTCAAAAAAATTTCATTATGTTTTTACTACTGGGGGAATTGGGCCGACGCATGATGATATAACTGCTTATTCGATTTCCAAAGCATTCAAAGTTAAATATGAATATCAAAAAGATGCATATAAAATTCTTGAAAATTATTATGGAAAAAAAAATTTTAATGAAGGTAGGAAAAAAATGGCAAAAATGCCTAAGGGCGCAAAGTTAATTCTAAATCCTTCTAGTGCTGCACCAGGTTTTATTATAAAAAATGTTTTATCTTTTCCTGGCGTTCCATCAATTTTGAATTCAATGATTGACAATAGTAAAAAATATTTGATGGAAGGATCTAAAATTTTAAGTAAAACTTTAAATTTATACACTGTTGAAAGTAATATCTCTAAAGAACTTGGCAAATTACAAAAGAAATATAAAAAATTTATAGATATAGGCAGTTATCCATTTTTCAGACTTGGAAAGATAGGAGTCTCAGTAGTAATGAGATCAGACTCGCAAAGAAATTTGACAAAAGCAAACAAAGATTTAGTAAAATTAGTAAATAAATTAAAAATTAAAACTTTAAATATTTAAAAATTAAATGAAATATACTAAGCATGTTTTTGATATAGGGGCTTTCAATGGTTTAGATGGTCTTATTTTAGCATTTAAAAATAAAGATACTATGGTGCATGCTTTTGAAGCTAATCCTAATTTAATTAAAGTAATTAAAAAGAACAAACAAAAAGTAGAGGAGTATAAAAAAATTAAAATTAAGAATTACAAAATTAATAATTGCGCAATAACAGATACTAATAAGATATTATTTTTTAATATTGCAAAAAATCCTACCGTGTCATCACTTCATCAATTTTCTAGAAATTTAGATAAGTATTGGCCTGGTTATAGAGAGCCACATTGCACATATGTTAAAAAGATTAAAGTAAAAGGAATAACCCTGGAGAAATACTGTATAAAAAATAAGATAGAAAAAATTAGTTACATTCATATAGATACTCAAGGAAATGATCTCAAAGTTTTAAAAGGATTAAAAAAAAAGATAAAAATAATAGAGAAGGGGGTTTTAGAAGCTGCAGTAAATAAAAAAGTCTCTTTATATCAAAATAGTCATACTGTAAATGAGGTACAAAAATTTTTAAAAAGGAATAACTTTAAAATATCTAAGATTGTGTCAGCAGAAAAAAATATTTCTAATGAAAAAAATATATTTTTTTATAACAAAAGCCTAAACTCAAAAAACTTAATAAAGACTAAATATAATTTAGCTCATTTCGAAAGAATTATTTCAAAATCAACACATTTTTTTGACTATTTAACAAATAAAGTTGGAAAATAGATTTAGTTTAAATGTGCTTTAAAACTTCCTCTACCGAAATCTTATCTAGATTTTTCGAATTATATAGATTTTTGCTGTCTAAAATTTTTATTTCTCTATAAGTTGGAGCAAACTTATTTGCATTAGTTGGACCAAATAAGATTATCATGGGCACTTTTGCTAGACCAATCATATGCATAATTCCATTATCTATAGAAATAGCTAAGTCTAATTTACGAGCTAAAGCTGTTACCAAAGCGGGACAAGCTAAAGGTGAATCAACTTCAGGAATTATTACAGACGAGACATTTTTTTTAATTTTATCGATAATATTTATTTCATTCTTTTCGATAAAAAATACAGGTATTTTATTCCTTTTAGAAATTTCGTTAGCTAAAGAAATAAATTTATCTAAGGGCCAACCTTTTTTTCTATATTCGTTACCCTGAGTAATAGAAAATCCCACATAATCTTTATTAGGTAACAACCTATCAGCCTCATCAATAATTTTTTTTGAAATTTGATCAATTTTAAAATCACAGAATTCGATTTTATCCTCTAAAAAAGAACTTAAGTTATGCAAATGGTTTTTCGATTTAGTGTTTATTTTCTTTGTACAGAAGACAAAATTAAAAGTCATTGAGTAAAAATCTTTGTGTGGGATCATTTTAAGTATTATAGAATTTCTGAATTTTGACTGTAAATCAATTATTAGATCAAACTCTTGAAGTTTTTTTTCAGCAAATCTTCTTTTAACAAATAATAGATGCCACCACCTAAAACCAAAATATTTCAAATTTAATTCTAATGTTTTAATTTTTAAATTAAATTCCTTTAACTTTCCGATAAAATGATTTGAATGCGCACCTAAATAGTAAAAATTTGCTTCCTTATAATGGTTTTGAAGACTTAATATCAAAGGAAATAGTTGAATCGAGTCGCCTAACCCCCCTCCAGAATTATAAATTAAGATTTTTTTCATTAGATAATTCTACTTTATAAGATTAATAAAATAATATAAATGTCATATACACTAAAAAATTAACTTTATGTGCCCTCGTGGTGAAATTGGTAGACACAAAGGACTTAAAATCCTTGCCCTTTTGGGAGTGCCAGTTCGAGTCTGGCCGAGGGCACCATTTTGATGATAAAAAAAACGATCCGTTTTATTAAAAAAAAAATAATAAAAAGTTTTTTTTTAATTATTAATGGGAAAATAAAATTAAATTCAGACAAAAAAGTAAAACTTTTTGAGACACATAATATAAAGTTTAAGAATGGTAAAAACTGCAACCTATTTGAAATAGAAAATTGCAGAATATTTTATAATAAAATTGCTGATGTTGCTTACATTAAAGATAATTTTTTTTTGAAAGAACCTTCTACTCAAATCAGTGAATATATTCATAGGCCGAGCAAAACAAATTTTGTATTTCAAAATGGAACTCCAAAATTTAAGAAGAATTTAAATAAAACTGTTTTTTCTACATTATACACTACGGCTTCAAGTTTTAATTATTATCATTGGATAATGGAGGTACTACCTAAATTAGCCATATTAGAAAGCTCTCACCTTAAAAAAAAAGTTGATTATTACTTATTTCCATCTTTAAAAAAAAGATTTCAAAACGAAAGTTTAGATTTATTAAATATTCCCAAAAAAAAAAGATTATCTGCAGATAAATTTAGTCATATTCAAGCTAAAAAAATTCTTTCATGTGAACATCCTTATATTAGAAAAAATCAACTTAAAGAGGACACAAATTATCCAGGATGGTTAATATATTGGTTAAAAAAAAAGTTTCTAAGAAAAATAAAAAAAAAGAAATCTATAAATATTTTTATTGATCGAGGTGATAGTCTCATACAAAATAGAAAAATCTTAAATGAAGGGGAAATAAAAAAATATTTATTAAAAAAAAATTTTAAATTCATTAAATTAAGCAATTATAGTTTTAAAAAGCAAATAGAGTTATTTTTTAATGCAAAATGTGTGGTAGGTTTGCATGGAGCAGGGTTTGTAAATATAATATTCTGTAAGAAAGGAACTAAAATTGTGGAATTATGTACCGTAAATAAACTTAATCCATTAGAGTCTTTGGCAAAAAAGAATAATTTAAAATATTTTAAAATCTTTCCTAACGATAAAAGTATTGGTCAACGCTCTCAGGATGTTATGGGGAAATTCAGTTTAAAACTTTTACAAAAAATTATTTAATGTCTATTTTAAAATATAAAATTATTTTCGATAAAAATGAAAAATCAAGAAGAATAAAAGATTCTCTTAAAAGAACAATTAAAACTAGTGATATTAAAATTAGAAATTTGATATTTGTAATAGGTGGAGATGGTTTTATGCTTGAAACATTAAAAAAAAATAATAAATCCAAAAATTTTTTTTATGGAATCAATTCTGGAAGCTATGGTTTTTTGATGAATAAATACTCAAGAAAATCTATTAAGAATATATCTAAGAGTAAAATTATTAAAATTTCACCGCTTGAAATGAAAGTTAAAAAAAATAATAAAATTAAAAAATGTTTTGCAATCAATGAAGTTTCTATATTGAGACAAAGCAGGCAAGCAGCGTCGCTTTCAATTAAGAATGGATCAAAGTACGTTATTAAAAAACTTGTATCAGACGGAGTTTTAGTTTCGACTCCTGCTGGAAGCACAGCTTATAATTTATCTGTTCATGGTCCAATTCTAAATTTGAATTCTAAAAAAATTTCAATAGCTCCAATTAGCCCTTTTAGACCAAGAAGATGGAAAGGAAAAATTGTAAGTGATAAATCAAAAATTGTTATAAAAAATTTAAACCCAAATAAAAGACCAATAAGTGCCGTGGCTGACAATGTTGAGATAAGAAACGCGAAAACTATATTTATTAGTATTAATAATAAAATTAAATTCAAATTGTTATATGATCGAAATAATAGTTTACAAAAAAAGATTAAACTTGAGCAAATAAGAAAAGAGACTTTTTAATTCTAATTAAGAAAATAAATCGAAGTATTTAGTAATAACGCATAACTAGTCCATAAAAAATATGGAATTGTTAAATAAAAACTTATTTTTTCTTTCTCAAAGTAAATTTTCATTAAAATTAAAATAAAAATAATAATTATGACTAAGTTAATTAAGGCCAATCCAATGTTATGAAAACCAAAAAAAATAACACTCCAAGTAGAATTAAAAAACAAATGAATAAAATAAATTTTTAATGTTTTATTACTGTAAGTTTTAATCCAAACATTCCATATTGCTATTGACATAATTACATATAGTGAAATCCAAACGGGAGCAAAAACCCAACTAGGAGGGTTAAATGTAGGTAATATTATTTCTGAGTACCAAGGTTCCTTAAAATTTCTTGTTACAAAACTTCCTATAAAAGATGCAACAAAAGTAATAGATAAAATTATAAGAAATGAAAAATATTTATTTTTACTCATTTTACAATTAATTCTTCTATATAAATTTTGAAAAAAACTTAATTATTGCAAAAAAACCCATTTTTGGTTTCATTCCAGATCCAAACTTAGTAAGTTTTTTATTTTGAATATAATACTCGTATGCTTCGAGAAGTAATTCAGCGTTATTTTTTTTTGGTCTATAATTCAAAACTTTTTTAACACGCTTAATGTCCATAACAATACTACTGACTAATAATTTATTGTGGTAGTCAATAAAATTTATTAATCTTAATTTAGATAAAGCTTTTAAAATAAATAGTCCGATTTCTTTATTGAAATGTCTAATTCTAGATTTTGAGCCTGTTTTCCTAATTAGAAAATCAAAAATTTCTTTAACTGTAAGTACTTTCTCTGTTCCAATATTAAAAATATTTTTCCCTTTTAGCTTTAATGAACTTTCTGTCACTTTAAAAAGGTCATACGCAGATAAAAATTGTATTCTATTATTTCCATTTCCGAGTATCCACAAAGAGCAATTATCCCTTAAAAATTCAAATAATATTCCTAATTTATGAGCTCGAGTTTTTTCTACAATTACCGGACATCTAAAAATTGTAATATTAAGATCTTTATCAGCACATAATAAAATTCGCTCTGCTTCAGCCTTAGAAAGTCCATACAAATTACTACATGAAATTGGTTCAATTTCATCAATTAGGCCCGTATAATTTTTTTCAAAAATTGAGAATGTAGAAGTAAATATAAAGTTTTTTATTTTATTTTCTGAAATTGCACGTAATAGGTTTAAAGTGCCGTTTACATTATTGTTATTTATTTGAAATTTTGAATAAGTATCAAATATTTCAGAGGCATAATGTAAAACTATATCTGGTTTTTTTTTTCTTATAAAATTATTTATCTTTTGATAATCAGTAATATCAATGTTATAAAAATTTTTTTGCTTAATATTACGTTTATCAACTAATAATAAACTATAGTTTTTTTTAAAATAATTAATAGCAAGTTGACCCAAAAAACCTGCTGAACCTGTAATTAATATTTTTTTCTTCATTTTTATTTTTGAGGTAAATTCGCAGTATTATTGTTGTAGTTGAAATTAATAGAATATTAAAGTATTAAAATTTAAAGCAATGAACCTTAAAATAATAGATAATTTAGGCGACTTTTCATTTGTTATTATAACTACCTTTGTAACTTTTTTTCTTTGGTATCTCTTTTTAGGACATCAGTTTGTTACTCAACCATACGTATGGGATGATTTACATCATATAAGAGCATATTCAACCGATGAATTGATAAATTCCTGGGTAGATAACTGGGATTATTCTGGAGTTGAAACACCAAGTTACAGACCGGTTGCTCTTATTTTCTATCATTTAATAGGATCATTTTTTGGAGAGAATTATTTATTTTTAAGAATTTTTGTCTTCTCACTAATGATAGTATTGATTTTACAATTTAATTTTTTACTTTTAAAGCTTAATTTTAAAAGATCACATATTTTAATTTTTTCAATTCTAATAGTATTCACTAAAATTTATTCAACTTTATTAGCATGGTTTACAATTAGTGCATTAATTTATTGCTATATATTGACACTTATCTCTATTTCTCTCTTTATTGATTGGGTTGATAAAAAAAACAATAATCTTTTATTTCTTTCACTTATCTTTGCTTTTTTAGCAATCTTTACAAGAGAAGAATTATATATTTTGCCAGGCATTATATTTTTAATTCTAATTTTTAAACAAAAGGATTATTTTAAAAATTTTATATCTAATTTATCAATATTTTTTTTATTTTTTTCTTTAGTAGTAATTCATATTTTATTAAGAAAATATTTTGTATCAGAGGGGGCACATTTTGAAATTTCATCGTGGTCGGTAAAATTTGGTGGTGAAACTTTGGGTTTTGGATATTTAATAAAAGCGCTTAAATCAAGTTGGCTTCCAATGGGTTATTGGTCAGTTAATAATACATATTTTTTACAAACATTAACCTTTTTTATTTGGACTACTTCTATAATTTCAGCATTAATTATTTCAATTAAATATAATAAAATAAAAAGCTTAATAAGTTTGAATTCAGTAGTTTTTTTGTTAACAGTTTTTTTATTAAGTTTATCTAATATAGTAACCGGTAGAGCTTTTGGAATATTTTTACCTACATTAATCGTTTTACTATTTGTTAGTGTGCTAACTATTAATCTTTTAAAAGTAAAAAATGATAACAGTAATATTCTGTTAAAAACTATTTGTAATTTTCTTTTTCTATCAATTATCATTAGTGGGATTATTGGTGGTTATTCTAGGTCTACTAAACATATACAAACAATGAATTTGTATTCCTTTCATATTGTGATGTACGACAGTATTTTTATTTATGGATTAAAAGACAAAAATTTAAAAATTCCTAAAATCAGATACGAAAGTAAAAGAAAGCACTTACAAAATCTTAATGTGTTAAATATGAACGACGCTATAAATTTATCTAAAAATAATAATCCAAAAATATTGAAAACTCAGTATCGCCCTTTGTCTTTTTGATGGTGCCCTCACACGGACTCGAACCGCGAACCTATTGATTACAAATCAATTGCTCTACCAATTGAGCTATGAGGGCTATTGGTTTACTTAACATAAAAAATTAAATAATCCATAACAATTTTTAATTAAAGACTTATAAATAAAAAAGGTAGGAAGATATTAGAAAAATTGAAAAAAATAAGAAAATACAACTACACTTTATAAAATTAAAATCATATTCATTTTTTAAAATTAGAATACCAACGATAAAGACATAAGGATCAAAATATTCTTGCATTAATGGAAATAAAAAAAGAGATATTAAGTAAAAATAAGAAACAACTAATAAATTAAATAAATTAGAATTTATAATCAGAATTATTATAATCGCACTAAAAATATATATAAATACATTTAGGACTAGTGAGTAAAGTCTTTCCTCAAAAAAAATATTAGATAGTTTAAGAGAGTATCCTAAACCATATAAGTCTTTATAGCCTCCTTCTTTTTTGGTTAGAACATCGGTAAAATCAAATAAATCGAAACTTATAAAATAAATTAAATATAAAGCAAATAATAATATCAAAAATAAATTAAATAAATTGGGTATCCTTTTTAAATTTAATAAAAAATTTTTTCTAAGAACTAAAAATGGAAACAAATAAAAACCTAGTATGTTTGTTGTAAATAATAAGTTTACAAAATGAAATTTAAATGAACCGATATGCGTTCCTTGTAAGGGGTTTCCAAGCTGAGTTGCTTTGGGAACCAATCCATTCCACAATGTAATCAATATAAGATATGGAAAAGCGAAAATTATATAAGTGAGAGAAACAAATAATTTTTTTTTATAACTAATTTTTGTGAATAAAATTTTTGAATATAATAATAAAGGAACAATAATTAATTTAATATCGAAATAAACTGTTGCTGAACTGAATAGAACTGTAAAAAAAAGATTTGAGTACGAAATATTTTCAATTGTTGAATTTTTAAAAAAAAAATAAAAACTTAACAAAGCAGATATAATACCGTATTGAATTTCTAAACCCCAATATGAACTAGTTCTATAAAACGGACTTAGTAAAATTATTAGAGATAGAAAAAGGATTAGTTCAATCTTTAAACCATCATATTTTTTTTTGATGCATAAAAAAAAACATAATGGTCCCAAAATTGAAAAAATAAAAATACTTAACCTGTAAGAGTCTATATTGTGTAAAAACGGATTTAAATATATATTGAGTATATATAACAAAGGTGTTCGATTACCAAAAAAGTCCTCACTACTAATAGCTGAAAATATATTTTTATTTTTAAAAATATCAAAATTTTTCCAAATCCAATTTAAATCTCCACTATAATTTCCGGATCCAATTGAATTTTCATTGACAATAAAACCTATTATATATGAAATGAAAATAATTAAAGAAAATAAAATTAAAATGTTATTTTTATTATACATTTTTTAAGAAATGATTAATATAATGACACACAACTGATACTGAATTAGAAATATTCAAACTTTCAATATTCTCATTAATATTTATTTTAAAAGTAAAATCTGATTTTTTTGAGGTATTTTTTTTTAAACCAAATCCTTCAGAGCCAAACAATAAAACATTTTTTCCAGACCAATCGTGTTGTGTAAAATCTTTTTTACCATGAGTATCAAATGCACTGATCCAAAAATTCTTTTTCTTTAAAAAAATTAAAGTTGAATTAATATTAGAAACTTTGAATATATTTAAATGTTCTGTTGCACCACTAGCACTTTTATACAATGCTTTACTTTTAGATGGAAAGGATCTTTCTTTTACGATAAGCCCATCTATATTAAATGAAGCTGCTGTTCTTATTATTGAGCCTATATTTCTAGGATCTGAGACTTCTTCTAAAGCTATTAAGTTAATATTATTTTTATCGTTCGATAAAATGTAATCTTTAAGTGAAATATCCTCTAAATGTTCAACCTCTGCTATAAGACCTTGGTGTGCTAGGTCATTTTTTTCACATAATTTATCAAGTTCTTTTCTTGATTTAAAAAAAACATGAACATTTTTAAATAAATTCAAAGATTGGTTTTCCTTATTAAGTTTTTTTTGTGCATCTTCTGTTACAAAAACTCTTTCTACTTTTCTTAAAGGATTTTTTAAAGCTTCTAGAACAGCATGCTTACCAACTATTAAAAATGTTGTTTTTTTCATATTTTCAACTACTATTTTTTAAATAACTAGCATATTTCAAGGAAAAATGATTGATTGCATTTATTATACAAATGCTTATAAAACCCTTGTTGTTAAATACTTTTTAAGTTAGGGGGTATCCCTAGTAGTAAAATTTTGGAGGGGTACCAAAGCGGTCAAATGGGGCGGGCTGTAAACCCGTTGACTTCGGTCTTCGAAAGTTCGAATCTTTCCCCCTCCACCAAACTTTCAGTATTTGTCAATAATTAAGAGCGTGATAAGTTTGGATATTGCGGGTGTAGTTCAATGGTAGAACGCTAGCCTTCCAAGCTGGATGTAAGGGTTCGATTCCCTTTACCCGCTCCAAAGTTAAAAATTAAATTATAAAGTGAGGATAAAATAAATGTCAAAAGAAAAGTTTCAGCGAAACAAACCGCATTGTAATATTGGTACAATAGGACATGTGGACCACGGAAAAACTACTTTAACTGCAGCAATAACAAAAGTGTTATCAGAAGCAGGAGGAAAATCTAGCGCAAATTTTGTTGCTTATGATCAAATAGATAAAGCTCCTGAAGAGAAAGAAAGAGGAATTACTATTTCAACAGCTCACGTAGAATATGAAACTGAAAAAAGACATTACGCTCACGTAGATTGTCCTGGTCACGCCGACTATGTTAAAAATATGATAACAGGTGCCGCTCAAATGGACGGAGCAATCTTAGTAGTTAATGCAGCAGATGGCCCGATGCCTCAAACCAGAGAACATATACTTTTAGCACGTCAGGTTGGAGTTCCAGCTATAGTAGTTTTTTTAAATAAGATAGATACTGTCAAAGATAAAGAATTGGTTGATCTTGTTGAGGAAGAAATTCGAGAATTGCTAACTTCCTATAAATTTCCAGGAGATAAGATTCCAATAGTAAAAGGGTCTGCCTTAAATGCAGTTGAAGGTAAAGATGAAACAACTGGAAAAAATGCAATCATGGAATTAATGAAAGCTGTAGATGAAACAATTCCTCAACCTAATAGACCTAAAGACAAACCTTTTTTAATGCCAGTTGAAGATGTTTTTTCAATTTCTGGAAGAGGAACAGTAGTTACAGGTAGAGTTGAGTCTGGAGTAATCAAGGTTGGAGAAGAAATTGAAATAGTAGGTATCCGAGACACAAAAAAATCAGTTTGTACAGGGGTAGAGATGTTTAGAAAACTTTTAGATAGTGGTGAAGCTGGTGATAATATTGGAGCTTTACTAAGAGGGGTTGAAAGAGAAGATGTAGAGAGAGGTCAAGTTCTGTGCAAACCTGGCTCTATAACACCTCATACTGAATTTGAATGCCAGGCCTATATTTTAAAAAAAGAAGAAGGTGGAAGACACACTCCATTTTTTACAAAATATAGACCACAATTTTATTTCAGAACGACTGATGTAACTGGTGAAGTAACGTTGCCTTCTGGTACTGAAATGGTAATGCCTGGAGACGATGGAAAATTTACAGTTAAACTAATTACGCCAATTGCAATGAGTGAGAAATTAAATTTTGCAATTAGAGAAGGTGGTAAAACAGTTGGAGCTGGGGTAGTAACTAAAATTATAAAATAAACGCTTAGGAGCGTAGTTCAATTGGTAGAGCGCCGGTCTCCAAAACCGGAGGTTGTGGGTTCGAGTCCCTCCGCTCCTGCCAAACAAAATATGAAAAATCCTTTAAAATTTATACAAGAAGTAAAACAAGAAACTTTTAGGGTTACTTGGCCAACTAAAAAAGATACGATGATGGGTGCAGTGATGGTTTTTGCTCTTGCATCAATTGCAGCAATTTTTTTTCTTATACTAGACCAAATTTTAAGATTTTTTTTAAACATAATTTTAACTTTAAATTTTTAAGCTATGAATTGGTATATTGTTCAAGCATATTCTGGTTTTGAAAAAAAAGTTGTTGATCTTATTAAGGAAGAGTTAAAAAAGCATAAATTACAGGATAATCTAGGAGAAATATTGGTTCCTACTCATCAAGTTACTGAAGTTAAAAAGGGAAAAAGAACTAAAAAGGAAAAAAAATATTTTCCAGGATATGTGCTTGTAAAGGTTGAGTTAACAAAACAAATTTATCATTTAATCAAGAATCTTCAAAAAGTAAGTGGTTTTTTAGGTTCAGCCGATAAACCTACGCCTATTTCTGACAATGAAATTAAAAGAATTCTTGGACAAGTTTCAGAAAGCGCTGTTAATCAAAAAAGTGGTATTACTTTTGAAATAGGGGAAAAAGTAAAAGTTTGTGATGGCCCTTTTGCTTCTTTTAACGGTTTAATTGAAGAAATTGATGAAGAAAAATCTAGACTCAAAGTCTCAGTTTCTATATTTGGTAGAGCTACTCCTGTGGATTTAGAATTTAATCAAGTGGAGAAAAATTAAATGGCAAAAGAAATAGTAGGATATGTAAAATTACAAATTAAAGGAGGCCAGGCAAATCCGGCTCCTCCTGTAGGTCCAGCTCTTGGTCAAAGAGGAATTAATATAATGGAGTTCTGTAAAGCATTTAATGAAAAAACAAAATCATTCATGGGTAAACCAGTGCCTGTGGTTATAACTGTTTACAAAGATAAAAAATTCGATTTTATAATAAAATCTCCACCTGCATCTCACTTTATAAGAGAAGCAGCAAAATTAAAAAGTGGCTCCAAAGAACCTGGAAGAGTCGTCGCAGGATCAATTACTATGAAACAAGCTGAAGCTATAGCAAAAGAAAAAATGAAAGATTTAAATGCATTTGATATTAAGGAAGCAACAAAGATTATTTGTGGATCTGCAAGATCGATGGGTATTGAGGTAAAAGAATAATGAAAAAAAAATCAAAAAGATTTAAAAACCTTTTAAAATCAGTCGTAAAAGATAAAAAATTTGACTTAAAAGAAATAATTGAGTTAGTTAAAAAAAACTCTACGGCAAAATTTGATGAGTCAGTTGATGTTTCTTTAAAGATAAATTTAAAACAATCTAAAGGTGGAGATCTTAGCCTAAGAACAACTATTAAACTTCCAAACGGATCAGGAAAAAAAATAAAAATTGCTGTGTTATGTGAACCAGACAAAATTGAAGAAGCGAAAAAAAGTGGCGCTGATGTAGCAGGTTCTGATGATTTAATTGAAAAAATTAGTACTGGTAAATTTAATTTTACAAAACTCGTTTGCACTCCTGCAATGATGGGTAAAATCGGAAAATATGGAAAAGTTCTTGGTCCAAAGGGTTTAATGCCTAATCCAAAATTAGGAACTGTTTCTAATGATATTTTAAAAGCGGTCAAAGATATAAAAACTGGTTTAGTAGAAATTAGAAACGATAAAGATGGAAATTTAGCTTCTACAATTGGAAGAAAAAGCTTCTCAAGCGAAAAATTATTAGAAAATTACAAATACTTTATAGAAACTCTAAAAAAGGAAAAACCTGACACAATTAAAGGTGAGTTTATAAAAAGTGTTTATATTACCTCTACTATGGGAATCTCTTATAAAGTAGGAGGTAAGCAATAATGATGAACAAAGAGTCAAAGAAAAATTATATAGAGGAAATGAAAAAAAATTTTTCATCAAATGACTCTGTAATGATAGCTCAATATCAAGGTTTGAATGTAAATGAACTAGACGATTTAAGAAAACAACTTCGAGAAAAAGGTATTCTTTTTAAAGTTACAAAGAACAGAATAACAAAAATTGCTATTAAGGACACTAAAGTAAAAGATTTAGAAAAATATTTTACAGGTCCTACCGCAGCAGCTATTTCTTCTGACCCAATTTCAACTGCAAAAATTTTAACAAAATTTGCTAAGTCTCATGAAAAATTAAAAATTGTTGCAGGATTCATGGATGGTAAAGTTTTAGATAAAAATGAAGTGGCTATAATCGCCACACTACCTTCTTTAGAAGAAGCAAGAGCCAAAATAGTAGGTATTTTAGCCACTCCTGCTCAAAAATTAGTAAGTATTTTGCTTGCACCTGGCTCAAAAATTGCTAATTTAGCGCGCGCGAAGAGTTTAAAAAAATAATCTATAGGATTCAAAATGGCAGATTTAAATAAAATCATAGACGAGTTGTCAACTTTAACAGTGGTTGAAGCAGCTGAACTCTCAAAACAATTAGAGGAAAAATGGGGAGTAACAGCAGCAGCACCTGTAGCAGCAGTAGCACCAGGTGGAGCAGCAGCACCCGCGGGTGAAGAAAAATCAGAATTTTCTCTTTTTCTAGCAGCAGCTGGAGACAAAAAAATTAACGTTATTAAAGAAGTAAGAGCTATTACAGGTTTAGGACTTAAAGAAGCAAAAGATTTAGTAGAGGCGGCGCCCAAAGAAATAAAAGGTGGAGTAGCCAAAAAAGAAGCTGAGGAATTTAAGAAAAAACTTGAGGCAGCTGGAGCTAAAGTAGAATTAAAGTAAACAAAATTTAAGACTAAATTTTACTGTGTTATAAAAAATTCAGTAAAATTTATTATTATTGATGCAATTATCTTTTACTCAAAAAAAGAATATAAGAAAAAATTTTGGTAAACTTGTAGAAGGGTTATCAATACCTAATCTTATAGAAGTTCAGAAAAATTCGTACAATGAGTTCTTAGAGTCTAAAACTCTAAACGAGCAAATGAATGATTTATCCAAGGGTATTGATAAAGTTTTTAAAAGTATTTTTCCTATAGAGGATGGAACTGAAAAATCTACACTGGAATACATATCATATAAATTAGAAAAACCAAAATTTGATGTAATAGAATGCAAACAAAGAAGTCTTTCTTATTCAGCCGCATTAAAAGCTAATTTAAGATTGGTTGTTTACGAAATTGATACAGAAAACAATACTAAACAAATACTTTCAGCAAAAACTCAAGAAGTCTTTATTGGTGATTTACCTTTAATGACACCGAGCGCAACTTTTATTACTAATGGAGTTGAAAGAGTTGTTGTTAATCAAATGCATAGAAGTCCTGGAGTTTTTTTTGATCATGACAAAGGAAAAACACATGCCAGCGGAAAGCTTTTATTTAATTGCAGAATTATACCGGGTAGAGGTTCTTGGCTAGATTTTGAGTTTGACCCTAAAGATATTCTCTATTTTAGAATTGATAGAAAGAAAAAATTACCAATCACGACAATTTTATTTGCGTTAGGATTCTCTAAAGAAAAAATAATAAATACTTTTTATACTACTGATAAATACACATTTAATGACGATAATAGAATGTGGACTACAGTTTTTAACCCAGAAAATTATAAAAGACCAATTAAATTATCCTTTGATTTAATTGACTCAAAAAATAATAAAAGAATACTTTCAAAAGGTGAAAAACTAAATTTCATTATAGCTAAAAAATTATACGAAAAGGGATTAAAGTCCGTATTAATTTCAAATGATCAAATTATTGGAAAATATATCGCTAATGAAATAAAAAATACTAGTGGAGAAGTTCTTATTGGAGCGGGATTTGATATTACGGAAGAAATTTTAGAAAAATTGAAAAACGAAAAAACTCTCAATGTTGTAAACATAGATCCTATAAATAAAGGCCCTTATCTTTTAGAAACTCTTAAAATTGACAAAAATTTAAATAAAACAGATGCTTTGAACGATATTTATAAAGTTTTGAGACCCGGCGAAGCACCTTCAATAGAAATAGCCGAAGAAATATTCAATAATCTTTATTTTAACAAAGAACGTTATGATTTATCTGAAGTAGGAAGAGTAAAATTAAATTCTAAATTAAATCTTAAAATAAGTAATAAAAAAACAATTTTAAGTAGTGAAGATATAGTAGCAATAATTAAATTTATGCTTGATCTAAGAGACGGTAAAGGAGAAGTAGATGACATAGATCATTTAGGTAACAGACGAGTAAGATCTGTTGGTGAACTAGTGGAAAATCAATTTAGAATTGGTCTCTTGAGAATGGAGAGAACAGTTAAAGAAAAAATGTCGACTTTCTTAGAAATAGAGTCTGCTATGCCCCAAGATTTGATAAACGCAAAACCAATAACTACTTCTTTAAAAGATTTTTTTGCAACTTCACAGCTTTCACAATTTATGGATCAAACTAATCCTTTATCTGAAATTACCCACAAAAGAAGAGTATCCGCATTAGGGCCAGGAGGATTGACCAGAGAAAGAGCGGGTTTTGAAGTTAGAGATGTTCATCCGACTCATTACGGAAGAATTTGCCCAATTGAGACGCCAGAAGGACCAAATATTGGTTTAATTAATAGTTTGGCAACATATTGTAGAGTTAATAAGTTTGGATATATAGAAAGCCCTTATAAAAAAGTTGTTAACGGAAAAGTAACCTCCGAAATAAAGTATTTATCAGCAATTGAAGAAGAAAAATATACAATTGCACAAGCCAATTCTTCTATCAAAAAAGACGGCACATTCGAAGAAGAACTAGTCGCTTGTAGAAAAAATTTAAATTTTGAACTTTCTAATAGAGAAAATATCGACTTTATAGATGTTTCACCTAAGCAATTAGTGTCAGTAGCTGCTGCTTTGATTCCTTTTTTAGAAAATGATGATGCGAACAGAGCTCTAATGGGATCCAATATGATGAGACAAGCAGTACCATTATTAAAACCAGAATACCCTCTAGTAGGCACAGGCATAGAGTCAGATGTCGCTTTAGATTCTGGTGTAACAATAGTTGCAAAAAGAAATGGCTTAGTTGACAAAATTGATGGAAAAAGGATAGTTGTAAAAGTAACCGATGTAACTGACTTATCACAATCAGCTGTAGATATATATAATCTTTCCAAATTTCAAAGATCAAATCAAAATACTTGCATTAATCAAAAACCTCTTGTCAAAGTAGGAGATCAAATAAAAAAAGGGGATATTATTGCTGATGGACCAGCTACAAAACTTGGCGAATTAGCTTTAGGTAAAAACGTAACAGTAGCCTTCATGCCTTGGCAAGGGTATAATTTTGAAGACTCAATTTTAATATCGGAAAGATGTGTTACTGATGATGTATTTACTTCAGTACATATAGAAGAGTACGAGTCAATGGCAAGAGACACTAAATTAGGAGCCGAAGAAATTACGAGAGATATACCTAATGTTAGCGAAGAAAGTTTAAGAAATTTAGATGAATCAGGAATAGTTTATGTTGGAGCTGAAGTTAAACCTGGAGATATATTAGTAGGAAAAGTGACTCCAAAAAGCGAGACATCATCAAGTCCAGAAGAAAAATTATTAAGATCTATTTTTGGTGAAAAAGCTACCGATGTAAGAGACTCATCTGAAAAACTTCCTACAGGAAGCGCAGGAGTAGTAATAGATGTCAGAGTTTTTAATAGACATGGTATTGAAAAAGACGAAAGATCAATAGCTATTGAAAGAGCTGAGATAGAGTCTGTGCAAGAAGATAAAAAAGTTGAAGAAGAAATATTGAATAGAAACATAAAGTTAAGAGCTATAGATCTACTTAATAATCAAGTAATTAATAAACAGTATAAAGATCTAAAACCAGAAACCACTTTAAACAGAAATGATTTTGAAAATTTATCTTTAAAGGATTTATGGAAACTTTCTTTTCAAAAACAAGAAATAAATACCAATTTGGAAAAACTTAAAAATCAATTTGAAAATGCTTCTGAAGATATTAAATTAAGATTCGAAGATAAAGTTTCAAAAATTCAACAAGGGGACGATTTGTTACCAACAGTTATGAAAGTTGTTAAGGTGTTTGTTGCTGTTAAAAGAAGGTTAATGCCAGGTGATAAGATGGCAGGACGCCATGGAAACAAAGGAGTTGTAAGTAAAATAGTTCCTGTTGAAGATATGCCATATATGCAAAATGGAAAACCAGTAGATATAGTGCTAAATCCATTGGGAGTTCCGAGTAGAATGAATGTAGGTCAAATTTTAGAAACCCATCTAGGTTGGTCTTGTTCTGAACTTGGTGAACAAATTAAAGCATATTTAAAAGATTTTGATAAAGAAATTGATAAAATAAAGAATAAATTAAAAGAAGTTTACGGAGAAACTTATTATAACGAAGTTATTTCTAAATTATCAAAAAAAGAAATAGCTGAACTAGTAGAAAATATTTCTAATGGCGTGCCTATCTCTACCCCAGTATTTGATGGTGCTAGCACTAAAGATATAACAAAAATGCTAGATCTAGCAAAATTACCTAATTCGGGTCAAACAAATTTATGGAATGGTCAAACAGGTGAGAAATTTGATAGACCTGTAACTGTTGGAATAATCTATATGCTTAAATTAAATCATCTTGTAGAAGATAAAATACATGCAAGATCAACAGGCCCCTATAGTTTGGTTACACAACAACCTCTAGGAGGAAAAGCGCAATTAGGCGGACAAAGGTTCGGAGAAATGGAAGTTTGGGCACTAGAGGCTTATGGAGCTTCTTATACACTTCAAGAAATACTTACTGTAAAATCAGATGATGTTGCTGGTAGAACTAAAGTTTACGAAACAATTGTCAAAGGAAACAATAATTTTGAGTCAGGTGTACCTGAGTCATTTAATGTTTTAGTTAAAGAAATAAGAGCTTTAGGGTTAAACATAGAATTAGATTAAAATGGAAAAAAATATAACAAAAAATTTTGAAAATCAAAACTTAGCTGCAGAAAATACTTTTGATAGTATTAAAATCACTTTAGCTAGTCCTGAAAAAATTAAATCTTGGTCATATGGGGAAATTAAAAAACCTGAAACAATTAATTATAGAACATTTAGACCTGAAAAGGATGGTTTATTTTGTTCAAGAATATTTGGTCCAGTAAAAGATTACGAATGTCTTTGTGGAAAATATAAACGTATGAAATTCAGAGGAATCATTTGTGAGAAATGCGGTGTAGAAGTTACTAAATCTAATGTTAGACGTGAAAGAATGGGCCATATAGATTTGGCCTGCCCTGTAGCTCATATTTGGTTTCTAAAATCTTTACCTAGTAGAATTTCTTTAGCCGTGGATATGAAGCTAAAAGAAGTAGAGAAAGTTTTATACTTTGAAAGTTTTATAGTTGTAGAACCAGGCTTAACTACTTTGAAAAAAGGACAATTATTATCTGAAGAAGCATTAATTAAAGCTCAAGATGAATTTGGAGAGGATGCGTTTACAGCAGGAATTGGAGCAGAAGCAGTAAGAGAAATTTTAGTGAATTTAGATCTTGTTAAAGAACAAAAAAAACTTAGAGACTCACTACCTGAAATCAAATCCAAAGTTACAGAAGAAAGGACTATAAAAAGATTAAAATTAATTGAGTCTTTTATTTCTTCGGGGAATAAACCTGAATGGATGATATTAACCTCGGTCCCTGTAATACCTCCAGAGTTAAGACCTTTGGTGCCCTTAGACGGCGGAAGATTTGCTACTTCAGATCTTAATGATTTATACAGAAGAGTTATAAATAGAAATAATCGTTTAAAAAGATTATTAGATTTAAAAGCTCCTGACATAATAGTTCGAAATGAAAAAAGAATGTTGCAAGAGTCGGTTGATGCCCTATTTGACAACGGAAGAAGAGGAAGAGTAATCACAGGAACTGGTAAAAGACCTCTAAAATCCTTAGCAGAAATGCTAAAAGGTAAACAAGGAAGATTTAGACAAAACCTTTTAGGAAAAAGAGTTGATTATTCAGGAAGATCAGTAATTGTTGTTGGCCCAGAACTAAAGTTACATCAGTGTGGTTTGCCAAAAAAAATGGCTCTAGAATTATTTAAACCCTTTCTTTATGCCAGATTAGATAAATTAGGATTAGCAACAACTATTAAACAAGCAAAGAGATTAGTAGAAAAAGAAAAAAGTGAAGTATGGGATTCTTTGGAGCACATTATAAGAGAACATCCTGTTTTACTTAATAGAGCTCCAACTTTGCATAGACTAGGTGTGCAGGCTTTTGAAGCTAAACTGATAGAGGGAAATGCCATAGAACTACACCCACTAGTTTGTGCAGCATTTAATGCAGATTTTGATGGAGACCAAATGGCTGTGCATATTCCATTAAGTTTAGAGGCCCAATTAGAAGCGCGTGTATTAATGATGTCAACAAACAATATTCTTAGTCCATCTAATGGAAAACCGATTATTGTGCCCAGTCAAGATATAGTTCTTGGAATATATTATTTATCTCAAGCTGAAGATAAAGAGAAGAAGCCAAAAGGAATTTTTGCAGGATTAGATGAAATAGAACAGGCAATTGAGAGTAAGTCAATAAGCTTACATTCAAAAATAGTTTCAACTTTTAAAACTGTAAATAAGGATGGATCAACTAAGATTGAAAAATACACAAGTACAGCTGGAAGATTTATTTTAGCAAATTTATTACCTAGAAACCATAATATCAAATTTAATTTGGTTAACAGACTCTTGACAAAAAAAAATGTTTCAGAAGTTATAGATACAATATTCAGATATTGTGGACAAAAAGAAACTGTTATTTTCTGTGATAAAATAAAAGCTCTTGGTTTTAAACATGCCTTTAAGGCGGGTATTTCCTTTGGAAAAGATGATTTATTGATTCCTCAAACTAAAGAAAATTTAATAAATAATACAAAAAAACAGATCGAAGAGTACGAAAAACAATATTCTGACGGCCTAATTACAAGAGGAGAAAAATACAACAAGGTAGTTGATATATGGTCTAAATGCACTGACACCGTCGCAAACGAAATGATGAAAGAAATTTCATCTGCAGAGAAGATATACGATGATGATAGAATCGAAACAAATTCTGTTTACATGATGGCGGACTCAGGTGCTAGAGGATCACAAGCCCAAATGAAACAATTAGCAGGCATGAGAGGATTGATAGCAAAACCATCTGGAGAAATTATTGAAACTCCAATTATTTCAAATTTTAAAGAAGGATTGTCAGTATTAGAATATTTCAATTCAACTCACGGTGCTAGAAAAGGTTTAGCAGATACAGCTTTAAAAACAGCTAATTCAGGTTATTTAACAAGAAGATTATGCGATGTAGCTCAAGACGTACAAGTAACAAAAGCAGAATGTGATCCAAAAAAAAGATCTTCAGTAACTATTTCTGAAATAATAGAGGGCGGAAATATTTTGGTAAGTTTATCCGAGCGTGTTCTTGGTAGAGTAATCGCAGAAGATATTAAAAATCCTGTTACCGGTGAAGTGATTATTAAAAAAGGAAAGTTAATTGATGAATTTGATTGTGAAAAAATTGATGCGGCTGGAGTGAAGTCAGTAAATGTTTACTCAGTAATAACTTGCGCTTCAACAAAAGGTGTTTGTCAGGTTTGTTATGGTAGAGATTTAGCTAGAGGAAAATTAGTAAGCATTGGAGAAGCGGTAGGCATGATTGCAGCTCAGTCAATAGGAGAACCTGGAACTCAGCTAACTATGAGAACATTCCATGTAGGTGGAACTGCACAAATTAAAGAGGAGTCACAAATAGTTTCTCAAACTAAAGGAAAATTGAATATAATTAATAAAAATCTTATTGAAGACTCTAAAAAAAGTATAATTGTAATGGGAAGGAATACTCAGTTAAGTATAGAGGATGATAGTGGAAGACAGCTAGCAATCTATAAAGTTAATTACGGATCAAAATTATTTTTTAAAGATGGAGATATGATTGAAAAAGGAAAAAAAATTGCTGAATGGGATCCTTATACATTACCAGTCATCGCTGAAACAGGCGGTATAGTAAATTATATGGATTTAATGGAAGGAAGTTCATTAACGGAAACTTTAGACGATGCTACCGGGTTATCTTCTAAATCAGTAACTGATTGGAAGTCTTTAACAAAAAATTCTGAATTAAAACCACGAATTACTTTAAGAGATGATAAAGGAGAAATAATAAAAAAAGCTGACGGAAATGAAGCAAGATATTATTTGGTACCAGACACAATTCTATCTGTTAAAGATGGTCAAAAAATTTCTGCTGGCGATGTTTTAGCTAGACTTCCTAAAGAAACTTCGAAAACAAAAGATATTACAGGAGGATTGCCAAGAGTGGCTGAATTATTTGAAGCTAGACGACCTAAAGATAGCGCTATAATAGCTGAAAATGACGGAGTAATTGAATTTGGAAAAGAAGTTAGAGGTAAACAAAAAATATCTATCGTAGCAACAAACGGAGAGACCTCAAATTATTTAATACCTAAAGGCAAACATGTTAATTTCAATCAAGGTGAAAAGATTAAAAAAGGTGAATACTTGTTGGATGGCAGTCCAGCTCCACATGATATTTTAAGAATACTTGGAGTAGAAAAATTAACCGAGTATTTTGTTAGTGAGGTACAAGAAGTATATAGACTCCAGGGAGTTGTGATTAATGACAAGCATATAGAAACTATAGTAAGACAGATGCTTAAAAGAGTTGAGATTAAAAACCCAGGTGACTCTGAATTATTGACCGGAGAAGTTATAGACTTACTTGATATAAATAATATTAATGAGGCACTTAGAAAAGATAAGAAAAAGCCCGCAGTTTATGAAAGAGTTTTATTAGGTATAACCAAAGCTTCTTTGCAGACTAATTCATTTATATCTGCAGCTTCATTCCAAGAAACTACAAGAGTTCTTACAGATGCTTCTATTAAAGGTAAAACAGACACTTTAGAAGGATTAAAAGAAAATGTAATTGTTGGTAGATTAGTACCAGCAGGGACAGGTTTAACCAGAATTGATTGGGATAAACAAGCAAGGGAAAAAGATAAAGCAAGATTAGAAGAACTTAAAAAACAGGAGCTAGAATCTGCGTCAACTGCTCCTGAACAGACTGCTTAATTCCAATAAAATTACCCATAATCATTGACTTTTTTATTTTGAATGCTAGTTTACGGCAAATTTTGAATGTTAGAAGTAAGGCATTTTATAGCCTTAAACACTAACTAATAAACTAATATAGGCCGTTCTTACTTTCACTTCAAAATATTACTATGCCGACAATTAACCAACTTATTAAAAAAAGTAGAGTTAAACCAATTACTAGAAATAAAGTTCCAGCTTTAGAGCGACAGCCTTTAAAAAGAGGTGTGTGTGTAAAAGTTTATACAACAACTCCAAAGAAACCAAATTCAGCCTTAAGAAAAGTTGCAAGAGTTAGATTATCAAATGGTTTCGAGGTTACAGCATATATACCTGGAGAGGGTCACAATTTACAAGAACATTCTGTAGTATTGTTAAGAGGCGGTAGAGTGAAAGATTTACCAGGAGTACGTTATCATATCTTAAGAGGTAACTTAGATACTCAAGGAGTAACAAACCGTAAACAAAGAAGATCTTTATACGGAGCTAAAAAACCAAAATAATTTTATGTCTAGAAAAAGAAAAGCTCCTGTAAGGAAAGTCTATCCAGATCCTAAGTTTCACTCTGAAACTGTTTCTAAGTTTATAAATTCAATTATGTACGATGGAAAAAGATCAACTGCAGAAAAAATTTTATACGATGCTTTAGATAAAATAAAGTCAAAAAATAACGAGGATCCTCTTAAAAT
>CACCPR010000001.1 GCA_902548045.1 uncultured Pelagibacteraceae bacterium | reverse complement strand
AAATGGAATTTATGAGGGAATTATGGCTTCTACTAAAGATTATATAGGGTGGTGTCATGCAGATTTGCAAACTGACCCTCATGATGTAGTAAAAATTTTTCTTAAATCGAAACAAAAATTATTATTTGAAAATTGTATTTTAAAAGGAAAAAGAACAAATAGAAATTTAATTGATTATTTTTTTACTTTAGGAATGAGCTTTCTAACTTTTTGTTTATTTCAAACTAAATTAAATGATATTAACGCTCAACCAAAAATATTTAAAAGAAATTTTGTTGATAAATTAAAAGATCATCCTAAAGATTTTTCATTTGATCTATATTTTCTCTTAGTTGCTAAAAAACAAAATCTTAAAATTTATGAATATCCCGTAGTTTGGAACAAAAGGTATGCAGGTGAGGCTAAAGGCGGCGGATCAATAGGGTTAAAAATAAAATTAACTTTGAGAACATTAAAATTTATGATTAAATTATTAAAAAATCCAAAATGGAATTAATTGCTCATAGATTAAACAAAATTAAACAGCTTAAAAAACTTCCCAAAAAATACGGAGTTGAGATCGACCTTAGATCTAGTGGATCAAAAATAATTTTAAATCATGACTCATATAAAAGTGGTGATACACTTGAAAACTATTTGTCAAATTATAATCACGGGACTTTAATTTTAAATATAAAAGAATCAGGCATTGAAAGAGAAGCAATTAAAACTGCAAAAAAATTTAATGTTAAAAGTTTTTTTTTGTTGGATGTTGAGCTGCCATTCATCTTTCAAAGTAATAAAAGCACTAACAGGAATATTAGTATTAGATATTCAGAATATGAGCCAATCGATATAGCTAAAAAATTTATCAATAATATTGGCTGGGTTTGGATTGACACTTTTACCACACTTCCTTTAAATAAAAATATTGTTACTACGCTTAAGAAGTTTAAAAGCTGTTTGGTCTGTCCTGAAAGATGGGGAAGATCAAAAGATATTAAGCCTTATTTTAGAAAGATGCAAAAAATTAATTTTATTCCAACATCGGTGATGACAGCAAAAAAATATTTTAAAACTTGGGAAAATCTAACTAGATAAAATATTTATTTTACTTTTTTTTCTTTGGTATAAAAATATATAGAAGTAAAAATTAATGGTAAAATTATCATCCTTACAGAAATATGGTGAGCGGGAGTTGCAAAAATAAACATCATTAAATATGCTGAAAATAAGACTATTAAAATTTTATTTTTATTAGTTGTTTGAATTAAGTAAAAAATTCCCAAACCAAAAGGTAGAAAAAAATTTACAAAAACAAGTTTTATAGTTGAAATTAAATTATTATCAACTAACTCAGAGAAATTTACCTGACCTTCCTGATTTTCGAGAGGAATAAAAAATTTTGGTTCAAGTAGACATTTTAAAATATCAAAATTCATTGCAACAAAAACCAATATGCTAAATATAAAAAATAATATTAATTCTTTAAACTCTTTATTATTAAATATAAGCCAAGAGAAGATTATAACAAAACCACTTTCCCTATTTAAAATAGCAAACAAACAAGCAAGAAAAAAGATTAAATGTTTTTTATTTTTACTAGCGTATAATGCTAAACTTAAGAAAAAAGCTTCAAAAATTGAATAGCTATATTCGCTTAAGTGCTGTTGAAAAATAAAAGTAACATATAACAAAAAGATTAAATTATATTTTCTATCTAAAACGAAAGTTTTGTTTAAAATTATTAAAGAAAAAAAAATTAATAAGCTATGAAGTATTATGTTTGTGTAATAAGGCAACTGTTCATTTAAATTATAGGAAAAATCAAAAATATTTTTTAAAAAAAAAGCTTTAACCCATCGAACTTTGTGCCTATCGTGGAAATCACCGGTAATTTTACATTCTCTATCAAGAATGTTGGCATAAGAGTCATTAGAAACTAACTTAAGAGATAATTCTTTTTTAATTTCAGATTTGTCTATCAAAACAAAAGTCTGATTACTATTTCCGAGATCAACCTGTTTGTAAGGATCAATGCTATTATGAATATGATTTAAAAATATTACTATAATAAATAATAATGTTATAAAATTTATAAATAAGTTATTTTTTAAAAAGCTGAAATTATTTATCATTTAATTTTTTCAATTAATTTATATATATCAAAATAGGAAATAACTGGATATCAAATTTTAATGACAAGCTATATTAAATTTTTTTAATCTCCAATAATTATAAGGCCAAGGAGTAACGAATCCAGCTAAAAGCATGAAAGGAATTACCCACCAAGTAAGTTTTGCATCTCCAACTAAAATGTAATCAACCAAATTCATTGCAATTTCCATGCTTATCATTGATAAAAAACTCATTCCAAAAGCAGTTTTTAAAGCTTCAGAGATTTTAAATTTTTGTTTAATAAGAATTATTGTTTCTAAAATAATACTTGTAATTAAGCCATTTAAAATTGCTAGTAACATTATACCTAGAACCGGGAAAGCAATTGCAGACAATTGAAAAAATAAAATCGTTCCAAAATCTCCTATAGAGCAACCTAGTAAACACCAAGAAGTATTTTTGGCACTCACTTTCCAAGTTTTGTTGCAAGACCAATCAATATTTTTGCTTAAAGTTTTCACGTTATAATTTTTACATTATTATTATTAATGTTTAATTTTTCGTTTTTAAAAGTTGAAAATTCTGGGTCATATAATTTTACCAAAGCAAAAGGAAAAGGTTCACTAATTAAGATTTTTCCAATTGTAATTTCGTTATATTTTATCTCATCACCAATCTTAACTTTACCCTCAGTTTTTATTGGCATTAATTGTCTTCTGACTTTATTTTTTATCTTCATTCTAGCAGTATTTTCTTGACCGACATAGCAACCCTTTTTGAAATCAATGGCATTTAATTTCTCAAAATTTAATTCAAGTCCAAATAATTGATTTTGTAAATTACTTAATCCCTCTACTGGAATACCCTTAAGAAAAGCTTTTTCAACGTAAGTTCTGTGACTCACAATTTTTAAATTAAGTTTTTTTATTGTCAAATAAAGTTTTTCCAACGGAGATATAATTCTTGCTCCTAAATCATTATTTCTAGGGTCTACAAAAATAGGGCTTTCTCTATAATCAAGAGTCAATTCATTTATTCCTAGCTCCTTTTGAATTATTTTAAAATTCTCAAAATTTATGATTCCAACAACATAATTTGATGATATGTCATTAATCTTTACTTTGGATCCAATTTTGTATTTAGATAAATGGTTAGCGAGGTCATTAACAGAATTTCCGTCACAATCTAATAAATATTCTCCATTTTTCTTAATAACAAAAAATTCAAATAAATATTTACCTTGAGGACTTAATAATGCTGCAAAGATAGAATTAGATTTAGATACTTTATTCACATCATTAGTTATAATATTTTGAAGAAACTCTTTAGCGTCTTCCCCAATAACGGATAATAATCCCCTGTTTTCTAAAATAATAATCTGGTCTTTTTCCATGTTAATGGAGTATATATTATAATAATTTTAATAAATATGTCTGATAATTATAGTCTCATCATTAAAAATGGATTTTGTTATATTGAAGGCCAATTGGTCAAAATAGATTTAGGTTTGTTAGGAAATAAAATTAAAAAGATAGGTAAAATTGAATTAAATAACTCCAAAGTCTTTGATGCTACAAACAAAGTTATACTTCCAGGAATAATTGATACTCAAGTTCACTTCCGTGAACCTGGATCAACAGATGCAGAAGATTTAGAAAGCGGTAGTAGAGCAGCAGTTTTAGGTGGAGTTACCTCTTTATTTGAGATGCCTAACACAAATCCACCAACGTCTAATTTAGTAGAATTTGAAAAAAAACTCCAATTAGCTAATAATAGAATGCATAGTAATTTTGCTTTTTATTTTGGAGCCACTCCTGAAAATACTGAACAGTTATCTAAACTTAAAAATTTAAAAGGATGTTGCGGGATTAAACTTTTCGCCGGCTCTTCTACAGGGAATTTATTAGTTGATAAAGAAGCAGATATCGAAAAGGTAATATCTAACGCAGATAGAATAGTTTCAATTCATTCAGAAGATGAAGAAATACTCAATATTAGAAAAAAATTTATTAAAAAAGGAGATGTTCGTTCACATCCAGAATGGAGAAATAGCGAGACCGCAATGTCTTCAACTCGTAGGGTTGTAAAAATTGCTGAAAGATATGATAAAAAAATCCATGTGTTACATGTAACGACAAAAGAAGAGGTAGATTTTCTCGCTATGCATAAAAAAAACGTAACTTTTGAAACTACACCTCAACATTTAACTTTATACGCTCCAGATTGTTACAATCAATTAGGATCATATGCTCAAATGAATCCACCTATTAGAACAAAAGAACATTATGACAGGCTATGGACTGCAATAAAAAATAATATTGTAGATGTGTTAGGATCAGATCATGCTCCTCATACTAAAGAAAATAAGCAAAAAGAATATCCTAACTCTCCTTCAGGAATGCCAGGTGTTCAAACGATATTTCCAGTAATGTTAGATCACGTCAATAATAACAAACTTACTTTAGAGCAATTAATAAAATTAATGTGTGAAAATCCATGCAGGATATTTGGAATTAAAGACAAGGGTTTTATAAAAGAAGATTTTGATGCTGATTTAACTATAGTCGATATGAATAAAGAGCAAGTCATTAAAAATGAAATGATTGCAAGCAAATGTGGATGGACACCATTCAATAATTATAAAGTCAAAGGATTTCCTATTGCGACAATTATAAATGGTATAATTGTTATGAAAAATGGTAAAATAATTTCTAAACAAGTTGGTAAACCTCTAGAGTTTAAACTATGAAAAAACTAATACTTATTTTTATTTTTATTCCTAATATTCTTCTTGCCGGCTCAATGAAAGCAATAGGTGTTAAAGGCAGCGAAGAAAGCGTCGATAGAGTGATCAAAGTTTCAATGTATGATAATTATTATGAACCTAACAAATTTAAGATTAAAAAAAACGAGACAATTAAATTTGTAGTAGAAAATAAAGGTGAATTAGTTCACGAATTTAATATAGCTACTAAAGAAATGCATTTAAAGCATCAACCAGAAATGATGATGATGGTAGAACACGAAATACTTTTAGCTGATAAAATTGATAAAAAAAAAATGATGGAAATGTCCAAAAAAAACCCTGCGATGGCACATTCACATTCTAATAGTGTTTTGCTTTCACCTGGAGAAAAAGCTGAGCTGATTTGGAAATTTAGTAACTCCGTAGATATAGAAGCTGCGTGCAATGTTCCTGGTCATTACGATGTTGGTATGATTGCAAAAATTGATAGTATTTAATTTAAACCTTCAAAATATTATTATCTTTCAGGTCTTGTTTTATTTCATCTAAAATTGCTGGATCATCAATTGTAGCTGGCATTTTATAAGGTTCATTATCTGCTATTTTTCTTACAGTTCCTCTTAATATTTTTCCTGATCTGGTTTTAGGTAGTCTTTTAACAACAATTGCAATTTTAAAAGCAGCTACTGGACCCACTTTTTCTCTAACCATCTTTACACATTCGGAAATTATTTTTTTTTTATCTTTGGTTACTCCAGCTTTTAGCGCCAGTAGTCCTATTGGCAATTGTCCCTTAAGTTTATCTGCAATTCCTAAGACGGCACACTCCGCAACGTCTTTATGTTCTGCTAATACTTCTTCAATTGCGCCTGTAGATAATCTATGACCTGCCACATTTATAATGTCATCAGTACGTGACATGATCCAAACATATCCATCTTCGTCAATATGACCTGCATCATAAGTCAAATAGTAGCCTGGATAAGTAGACATATAATTTTCTTTATATCTTTTATCTGCACCCCATAGAGTTGGAAATGTTCCCGGAGGCAAAGGAAGTTTAACAACTATATCACCCATTTTTCCAGGACCAACTTCTTTACCATCAGAATTTAATACTTTTAAATCATAACCTGGTACTGGTTTGAATGCCGAGCCATATTTTACTGGAAAAGATTCTATTCCCGTGCAATCAGATGTAATTGCCCAGCTTGTTTCAGTTTGCCACCAATGATCAATTACTGGTGAACCAGATAGTTTTTCAAACCACTTAATAGTATCTGGATCAGCTCTCTCACCTGCAAGAAACAGTTTTTCAAATTTACTTAAGTCGTATTTCTTAAAAAAATCACCATTTGGATCCTCTTTTTTAATTGCTCTTATAGCTGTTGGAGCCGTAAAAAGTGATTTTACTTTATGTTCTGAAATAATTCTCCAGAAGACACCTGCATCAGGAGTGCCAACTGGCTTTCCTTCAAATAAAATCGTAGTACATCCATAAAATAAAGGAGCATAAACAATATAAGAGTGCCCTACGATCCAACCAATATCACTCGCTGACCACCAAACGTCATCTTGATCGATATTATAAATGTTTTTCATTGTCCATTTTAATGCAACTATGTGACCTCCAACATCTCTAACAATTCCTTTAGGTAAGCCAGTAGTACCAGAAGTGTAAAGAATGTAAGCGTAGTCATTAGCATTCATCTGTTCACACTCCGCAGGTTGAATACCTTCATGAGCGTCTTCCCAAGTAATATCTATAGCCGGGTTTAATTCTGCTTTGTCTTTCTCTCTTTGAAAGATTATACATTTGTTTGGTTTATGCGACGCAAGTTCAAGAGCTTTGTTGACTAAAGGTTTGTAATGAACAGTTCTGCCAGGTTCATACCCGCAGGATGCCGAAATAATTAATTTTGCTTTTGAGTCGTCAATTCTACTTGCTAATTCATTTGCTGCAAAACCACCGAAGACAACAGAGTGGACTGCACCTATTCTTCCGCATGCTAACATAGCAATTACTGCTTCTGGTATCATCGGCATATAAATAATTATTCTATCCCCTTTAGTAATTCCTTGTTTTTTCAAAGCCCCTGCAAACAAGGCAACTTTGTCTTTTAAATCTTTGTATGTAATCTTTTTTTGAACTCCGGTAATTGGGCTATCGTAAATAATAGCTAATTTCTCTCCTCTACCTTGATCGATGTGGTGATCTAAAGCATTATAACAAGTGTTTGTAACACCGTCTTCGAACCATTTATAAAATGGAGGATTTTGAGAATTAAGTATTTTTGAAGGTTTTTTATACCAAAACACATCTTCAGAGATTTTTTTCCAAAAATCCTCTTTGTTTTTTATGGAATTTTCGTAAATTTCCTTATATTTTCGACTCAATTCTACACCTCAAAAAAGTTAATTTTTTTAAGAGTATTTCATAAATATCCCCAAAAAAAAACAGAAAATCCAATAAAAACAGGGTTTTTTAAGTAAAAAAACACTTCACTGTAACATCAATATTTATTATGGTTCCGGCAAGTTATTCGGTAGTAAGCGATTAGCTTATTTGTCCGAGTAGTTTATATATAAACTAAAAGAAAACTAACTAACGAGGGAGGTTTTCATGAGAAAATTAAGTCTATTTGCTTTAGCAGCTGTTGCCTTTTTGGGTATTACTAGTTCCGCTAACGCATCGACTGCTCTATTGGAGACAGGTGATTTCGTAGGTATTTCATTCTGGCTAGTATCAATGGGGATGATTGCAACTACAGTATTCTTCTTTGCTGAAAGAAATACAGTAGCTGCGTCTTGGAGAACGTCAATTTCAGTAGCTGGACTAGTTACTGGTGTTGCATTCGTTCACTACATGTATATGAGAGAAGTTTGGGTGACAACAGGTGAAACACCAACTGTATATCGATATATTGATTGGTTAATAACTGTTCCACTTCAAATGGTAGAATTCTATCTAATCTTGGCAGCAGTAAGAAAAGTGCCAACATCAATATTCTGGAAACTATTAATTGGTTCATTAGTAATGTTAATCGGTGGATACTTAGGTGAAGCTGGTTATATTCAACCGTTTGTAGGTTTCGTAATCGGAATGGCTGGATGGATCTACATCTTGTTTGAAATATTCTCAGGTGAGGCAGGAACATTAGCTGCTAAAACTGGTAACAGAGCAATGACGACTGCTTTCAGTGCTATGAGAATAATCGTAACTATCGGTTGGGCAATATATCCATTAGGATATGTTTTTGGTTACCTAACAGGTGGCGTAGATGCTAATGCATTGAACATTATTTACAATTTAGCTGACTTTATTAACAAGATCGCTTTTGGTCTAGTTATCTGGGCAGCAGCAATGCAAAATACAAGATTATCTTCTAGATAATAGATTATAAACTTTAAAAAGGGCGAGTATGTTTTTGCATACTTGCCCTTTTTCTTTATATCTTTATATATATTAAAATGGCTAAGATCATATACACAGATCAACAAGGAAAATCTAAAACTATTGAAGTCGAAAACGGACTTTCAGTTATGGAAGGAGCTGTTCAAAATGATGTACCAGGAATAGACGCTGATTGCGGAGGGTCTATGGCATGTGCGACTTGCCATGTTTATGTCGAAGAAAAATGGTTAGATAAACTTCCTAAGGCTGAAGAAGGAGAAAATGATATGATTGACATGGCATTCCAACCAAAAAAAAATAGCAGACTTAGTTGTCAACTTATAGTGAGCGATGAACTAGACGGACTTAAAGTTACAACGCCAGAAAAGCAATCTTGATGATTAAAACAGATGTAGTTATTATTGGAGCAGGACCAGTAGGATTATTCGCAGTACATCAATTGGGAATAAAAGGTCTGAGCGCAGTAGTGATAGATAATTTGGATAAAGTTGGGGGACAGTGCATAGAGCTTTATCCAGACAAACCTATTTATGATATACCAGCAATTCCAGAATGCACTGGAGAGGAGTTGACAAAAAAGTTATTAGAGCAAATTAAACCTTTTAAAACAAAATTATTTTTAAATGAAAGAGTTGAAGAACTAAAAGAGGATGAAAAGAATTGGATAATTAAAACAAGTAAAAACAACTTATTTCAGTCTCCAAATATTTTAATAGCCGGAGGGGTAGGTTCCTTTGAGCCAAGAAAACTACCTCTTAAAGACGCTGAAAAATATGAGGGTAAGTCTGTGTTTTACTCGGTAAAAAATAAAGACGAGTTTAAGAATAAGAATATATCAATATTTGGAGGAGGTGACACTGCTTTGGATTGGGCTCTTGAGCTATCTAAGTTTTCAAAGATTAATTTAATTCATAGAAGAGATGAATTTAGAGGAGCTCCTCATACTTTATCGGAAATAAAAAAATTAGAAAAAGAAGGAAAAATTTCTATCAAAACACCTTGTCAATTAGAGTCGATTGAAGGTGATAAAAACATAAAATCAATTACAGTAAAATATGATAACGAAAAGATAGAAAAATTAAAAACTGATGTAGTATTAGGTTTTTTCGGATTAATTATGAAACTAGGACCTATTGCCGAGTGGGGACTAAATATGAATAAGAAAACCATAGAGGTAAATTCTAAAAATTTTGAAACAAGCAAAAAAGGAATATTTGCTGCTGGAGATATTTGTAATTATCCCGGAAAATTAAGGCTAATATTATCAGGATTTCATGAAGTAGCTTTAGCTTCAGTAGAGTGCTTTAAAAGAGCAAGACCTGACGAAAAATATAAGTTTGAATTTACTACTTCTTCTAAAAGTATTCAAAGTAGACTCGGAAAAAAATGATCGAACTTTTTACTGCTGATACACCAAACGGTAAAAAGATATCAATTATGTTAGAAGAAATTAATTTTAAGTATAAAGTTACTAAAGTAAATCTTTACAAAGGTGAACAATTCAAGCCAGAATTTAAAAGATTAAGTCCTTTTAGCAAAATTCCAATAATTACTGACCATGAAAATAAAAAAACTTTATTTGAGTCTGGTGCTATCTTAATTTATTTAGGAGAAAAAAGTGATAAATTTTATAAAAAAGATCAAAGGACAATTATTAATCAATGGTTGATGGGTCAAATGGCTTATATTGGACCAATGTTAGGTCAACATCATCAGTTTCACCATTATAATCCTGGTAAAAGTGAATTTGGAGAAAACAGATATTTTAAAATTGCAAAGCAAATTTATCAAGATTTAGATGACAGACTCGCAAACTCAGATTTTCTAGCAGGCAAAGATTATACAATAGCAGATATCGCTACCTTTCCTTGGATAGCAAGGCATGACTGGCATGATATAGGTCTAAAAAAATTTAAAAATCTAAGTAGATGGTACGTGACAATTTCAGAAAGAGAGTCTGTTAAGAGAGGCTATGATCTTCTTAAAAAGGGAGAAATTATTCCAAAGGTTTAATCTTCAACAAAAATCTTTTCGTCTCTTTCATGTTTTTCTTGTGCTTCAATAGAAAGAGTAGCTATGGGTCTAGCTATTAATCTTTTTAATCCTATTGGCTCACCAGTTTCTTCGCAGAAACCATATGTGCCATTTTTTATTCTTTGTAACGCAGAGTTTATCTTTAAAATTAATTTTCTGCTTCTATTTAGAGCTTTCATTTCAACTGATTTATCAGTGTAAGAAGATGCTTGATCAACCATGTCAGCTGAAGAAACATTGTCATCTGAAGAATTTAATATATTCCCTAAATTATTTGCTTTTACTATGTCTTTTTTCCATTTAACTAATTCTTCTGTAAAAAACTTCTTATGTTTACTACACATATATTTTTCCTTCGAATTAGGGGTATATTTTTTTTTAATTGTTTTCTTTTTAAGCATTTTATAATCGGGCGAGTATATGTTTGAATTTAATCGTGTCAATAGCTTAAAAATTGTATTAATTTGCTTAAATGATTACAAAAAAAAATATTAATAATACTTTTTATTTATTTCTGTTTTTTCATTTGATTATTTGGACCCTAGTTCCAACTTTTTCAAATATAAATTTACCTTTAGATACTATCGAAGCTTTAGCTTGGGGTAGTAACTTAGATTGGGGATTTGACAAACATCCTCCTTTGAGTGCTTTTATAGTTGAACTTTTTTATAATATTTTTGGGAGCAATGATTGGGCTTATTACTTTTTAAGTCAAATTTTTATTATAATAGCTTTTTTTGTTATCTTTAAGTTTTCAGAAGAATTTTTTGACGATAAAAAATTTGCTTTTTTCTCAGTAATTTTGCTCGAAGGTATCTATTTTTATAATTTTACATCTCCTGAATTTAATGTAAACGTTTGTCAAATCCCCTTTTGGGCACTTAGCATATATTTTACTTGGAGGTGTTTTAAATATGATAAAACCATCGATTATGTCCTTTTGGGTTTGTTTATAGGGTTAGGTATTTTATCAAAATATCTTTTTGTTTATTTAGTTATCGGTATAAAACTTTTTTTTATTTATTTAATTAAAAAAAAAAAGAAAGTTAAAACTATAAATTATTTTATAGCAGGCCCCTTAGCTCTTTTAATACTGTTGCCTCATTTAATCTGGCTAACTGAAAATAATTTTGCCACTATAACATACGGCTTTCAGAGAACAGGTGGACCTGGAGAATTGGTTGATCATTTAATTCACCCGATAATTTTTTTAGGGAAACAAATAGGCATATTAATTCCTTTTTTTTTAATGTCTTTTCTTTTGATTAAGAAAATTAAATATAAGTTTAGTTTAAAAGATGAAAAATTAATCTTTTTAATATTAACAACTTTAGTTCCTATAGTATTAATTTTTTTTACCTCTACAATAATTGGAGTAAAAATTAGAACTATGTGGATGACACCTTTTTATTTATTTTTAGGAGTTTTTATACTTTATATTTTTCAAAGAAATATTATTTTTAAAAACTTGAGAAAATTCTTTTTTTCATTTGTATTTTTTTTCCTTATTTCTCCAATAACTTATATTTTAATTTCTATTGCGAACGACACTAAAAGAACTGATTATCCAGGAAAAGAAATCGCGCGTTTAGTTGAAAATAAATGGGATAAAAATTTTAAAAATGAAATAAAGATTGTTATTGGAGACGAATGGTCGGCTGGGAATCTGTCTTATCATTTAAGTTCTCGACCTAAATGGATGCTTACCTTAAAAAACAAAACCTCTTCTATAGAGTCTAATGCTGGAGTTATTTATACTGGAAATCCAAAAGTGTTAAAAAAGGTTTGTCCTGGGGTTTTTGGAACTATTAATCCAGTTGGATACTGTATGATAGGTATAAAATGAAAAAAATAATAATACTAATGCCAGTTTATAACGATTGGGACTCTTTAATTAGATTATTGAATGAGATTAATGCAGTTATAAACAATATAAAAAATTATCAATTTAAATGTATCGTTGTTAATGATAGTTCTACCTGCGAGAGACCTAAAATATTAAAACCTGACAATTTTCAATCTTTAAAAATAATTAATATGAAAATCAATAAAGGCCATGCTAGGTGTAACGCTTTTGGCTTAAGATATATTAATAATTATGAAGAATATGATTATGTTATTGTTATGGATAGTGATGGAGAAGATAGACCGATTGAAATAAAAAGTTTAATTGATAAAACTAAAGATGCCCAATATTCCTCAGTAGTTGCAAAGAGAGTAAAAAGATCTGAAGGGCCTTTTTTTCAGTTTTTATATCTTGTACATAAAACAATAACTTTAATATTTACTGGAAAAAAAATAAATTTTGGAAACTATAGCTGTATAAGAAAAAAAGATGTTAATGTTCTTGTTAATCAAGCTAGTTTATGGAGTAGTTTTTCAGGAACGGTGAAAAAAAACTTAGAAAGTTTAAGTGAAATTAGCTCGGTTAGAGGCTTAAGATACTTTGGACCATCAAAAATGTCTTTTATAAATCTTGTACTGCACTCATTTTCTATTATTTCAGTTTTCAAACATATAGTTTTTTTTAGGTCAGCTTTAATCATAGTCTTTTTATCTTTTTTGATTGATCAAATAGGTTTAATTGCCATAATCTCTCAAATTTTATTAGTGGTCTTTAATTTATTAATTTATGCAATTTCTCTTAGAGAAAATGTAAAAGAGCTGGCAAAAAGTGAAGAAAACATTTTAAATGTGAATGAAATTTTACACTAAAAAGTTGAATTTTGAGTCTTTAAAGGAATCAAAAAGGAGTCAAAAGGTGAACATCTTTTCAATAATTTGCGCCATTGTGGATGTTATTGAATAAAGGTATTTTTAGAAATTAATAAAAAAGGGGACAATATGAAAAGGTTGGTTTGTCATTGTGGTGAAGTAGAAGCAGAAGTAAACGTAGATACTTTTAAAAAATTCTTAAGATGCAATTGTTCCCTTTGCAAGAGAAAAGGAGCAGTTATGTCTATGGTTAAAAATGAGGATTTTAAAATAATAAAAGGCAGTGAGAAATTAAGACTTTACCAATTTAAAACTAATGTAGCAAAACACTATTTTTGTTCTGTTTGTGGAATTTATACTCATAATCACCCAAGAATTAACCCAGCCATGACAGCTTTAAATATTGGATGCATTGATGAAGTTGATACCTTTAATATAGAAAATGTAGGTTTAGCTGACGGACAAAATCATCCATTAGATAAAGAATAATAATGAGTCAAAAGCTTTCCGAATTTTTAAGAGTAAAAGAAAAATATCTTAAATTCGTAAAATCACAAGAAATTTTGGGTGATACGTTTAAAGATAAAATAGGCCAATTAAATAATTTTTACTTTCCCATATGTGAAATGATTTATAAAGACTTTTTAAAAAATAAAAAAACTAAAATTATAGGATTAACAGGTGGACAAGGTTCGGGAAAATCAACAATTTCTCAAATATTAAAAATCATACTTAAGGAAAGATTCAATTTAAATGTTGTAACTTTGTCTATTGATGATTTTTATAAAACTTTAAAAGATAGAATTAAAATGTCTAAAAAAATTAGCAAGTTATTTCTTACAAGAGGAGTTCCAGGAACCCATGACACAAAAATGTTATTTAATTGTTTAAATAAACTAAAAAAAAATTCATTTAATAAGATACTTGTTCCTAAATTTGATAAGTCCTTAGATGATAGATGTAAAAAAAATAAATGGATCAAAATATCAAAAAAACCAGATATTGTTGTTTTTGAGGGTTGGTGTATCGGCGCTAATGCTCAAGGAAAAAATAGTTTAATTAAGTCTATAAATCTATTAGAAAGACGTGAAGATCAAAAACAAATTTGGAGAAGAAAAGTTAACAACGAACTTAAAAGTAAATACAAAAAAGTATTTGATCTAATTGATACAATAGTTTTTTTAAAAATTCCTAGTTTTAAGTATGTTTATAAATGGAGACTTTTACAAGAAAGAAAACTAAAAAAAACTTCAAAAGGAAGAAAAATTATGAGTCCTAAGCAGTTGAAAAAATTTATTATGTTTTATGAGAGAATTACAAGACATATGCTTAAGACTTTAGATACCAAATCAAAAGTGGTGCTTAAAATAGATACAAATCACCGTTTTAAGTCTATTAAATTTAATTAATGAAAAATTTATTTTATATTATAATAATACTATTTTTTTTCAAAGATGTTGTTGCACAAGATAATTTTCAATTTTATATAAAATCTGCTTTAGAAAATAATCTGAAACTAAATGCTGAAAGAAAAAATAAAAAATCTATAGAACAAAATGTAAATATCTCTAGAAGCGAATTTTTGCCTAGCATTTCATTATCGGGCAATCAAAGCAGTTCTCAGTCAACAAATAGAACTGATCAAAGCGGTTCAAACTTATCTGATACAAGCGTAGATACTGAAACCACAACAATATCAGTCGATCAAAAAATATTTCAAGGTTTTAAGGGTTTCAATTCTTTAAAAAAATCTGAGCTAGAAGTTAAGCAAGCTAGTTTTAGACTTCAACAAACTGAACAACAAACTATTTTAAAAGCTGTTTCTGCATACTTTGACTTAAAATTCAAAAATAAAAATGAAAAATTTAATTTATCTAATGTAAATTTATTTGAAAGACAGGTAGAGTCAGACAGTGCCAGGTTGCAAAAAGGGGAAATAACTTTGACAGACCTGGCACAATCCGAGTCATCCCTTGCTGGGGCTAATGCTAATTTGATTAAAGCAAAAACTGAACTACAAGCTGCAAAAACAAATTTTGAGAGAATAATTAGAAAAAAAGCCCCTAATCCAATTAAAGATAATGAAAGAATAATTGTTGATTTACCAACAACATTAAAAGAAGCTATAAATATAGCAAAATCCAATAATTTAGATTTACTCATTGCCAAACTAAATTATCAAATAGCTGAAAAAGATTTAAATATAGAGAAAGCAAAGCTGTCTCCATCCGCATCTATAAATTATTCTAAATCTGAAAATCAAGATTACAGCGCCTCTGTGGATGAACTAGATGAAGAAACTGTTAAGGCAACTATAACATGGCCAATTGTCAAAGGAGGAGAAAATATTTCTTCTATTAAAAAATCCTCTTTAAAAAAACAACAGTCTTTGTTGTTAGCAAAAGATGCAGAGAATAAAGTTATAACTGAAACTACAAATGCTTGGTCAAAATATCAATCTTCAGAAAGTGTCTTAACCGCTACAGAAGCTCAGTTAAAGGCAGCCGAAATAGCTAATGAAGGAATCACACTAGAGTATGACTCTGGCAATACTAGAACAACACTTGAAGTTATTCAATCTAGAAGCTTGCTTTTAGATGCTAGAATTGCTTTCGCTAAAGCTGAAAGAGACTATATCATCTCAAAATTTGAATTATCATTTCAATTGGGGACATTATCCTTAAACTCAATTAAGGCTATATAAGCCTCTATTTACTTAGCTTTTTTAAAAGATTCTTGCAAAAAAGAACAAAATGTGTACATTTATATTATCGATTCGAAACAATAAAAGGATAACAAATGACAAAAAATAATTTAAAGGTTGTTAAAACAGACAACAAAAAAGCTCAAGAATTAAAGGAAAAAAACAAGTCTTTAGAGGCTGCTATTAGCCAAATAGACCAAAATTTTGGTAAAGGATCTGTAATGAGACTAGGGCAACAACAAGCACTTGATGTTGAAGCAATCTCAACTGGATCATTAAGCTTGGATTTAGCTCTTGGAATAGGAGGTTTACCAAAAGGTAGAATTGTAGAAATTTACGGCCCTGAGTCTTCTGGAAAAACGACACTAGCCTTACAAGTAGTTGCCGAAGCTCAAAAAGCAGGAGGAATTTGTGCTTTTGTAGATGCAGAGCACGCGATGGACCCAGTTTACGCAAAAAAACTTGGTGTTAAAACGGAAGAGCTTTTGATATCTCAACCGGATACCGGAGAACAAGCATTAGAAATTGCCGATACATTAATTAAGTCTGGATCAGTTTCAGTTTTGGTAGTTGACTCAGTAGCTGCTTTAACACCTAAGGCTGAATTAGAAGGAGAAATGGGCGATCATCATGTTGGATTACAATCAAGATTGATGAGTCAAGCATTAAGAAAAATAACTGGCTCGGTTTCAAAATCAAACACAATGGTAATATTTATCAATCAGATTAGAATGAAAATCGGAGTGATGTTTGGAAACCCTGAAACAACGTCAGGCGGAAATGCTCTTAAGTTTTATTCATCTGTAAGAATGGATATTAGAAGAATAGGTGCTATAAAAGAGAAAGATCAAATAATTGGAAATTCAACTAGGGTAAAGGTAATTAAAAATAAAGTTGCACCACCATTCAAAGTTGTAGAATTTGATTTAATGTATGGAAAAGGAATAAGCAAACTTGGTGAATTAATTGATCTAGGTACTAAAGCTGGAGTAGTTGAAAAATCTGGTGCATGGTATGCTTACAAAGGTGAAAAAATAGGTCAAGGTAGAGAAAATGCTAAAATCTACTTACAAAAAAATCCTAACGTAGCTACAGAAATAGAAAAAATTATAAGAGATCAAGCAGCAGCAATTTCAAAAGAGTTAGAAGGAAATCCTTCGCCAAACGAAAAAATTAGCAAAGAAGAAGAAAAAGAAGATAAATAGTTTTCTTGCCATCTTAGAATTATAACGGGAGAAATGTTTCTCCCGTTTCCCATGAAACAACAACTGATGATTGATATATTCTACATATAGTATCTAATACCTATAGTTGTAAAGTTAATGGTGTACAAAGCGCTTCAAATTTAGTTCAATAAACTCAACTCAAACAAGGAGGGTATATGAGTACACAACAAGCGAAAAGCTCGAAAGTGTCTTCAGCTCTGGATACCTCTCATTTAAAAGTAAAGTTTCCATTTAAAGCTAAATACGGTAATTATATAAATGGTAAATTTGTAGAACCAAAATCAGGCAAATATTTTGATAATCTAAGCCCGATAAATAATGAGAAAATCTGTTCAGTTGCACGATCGAACGAAAAAGACGTCGAAGCTGCATTAGACGCAGCTCACGCAGCTTTCCCAGCATGGGGAAAAACAGACATCACTACTAGATCAAATATTTTGAATAAAATAGCTGATGTTATTGAAAAAAATCTAAATTTACTAGCAACAGCTGAATGTTTAGATAATGGGAAACCAATAAGAGAGTGTATGGCAGCAGACTTGCCATTAGTAGTTGATCACTGGAGATATTTTGCTGGAGTAATAAGAGCAGAAGAAGGATCAATCGCTGAAATAAGTAATAATCAATACTCTTATAACTTTCATGAACCTTTAGGAGTTGTAGGTCAGATTATTCCTTGGAACTTTCCATTATTAATGGCAACATGGAAATTAGCTCCTGCTTTAGCAGCAGGAAACTGTGTTGTATTAAAACCAGCTGAACAAACGCCAGCGTCTATTAATGTTTTGATGGAGCTTATTGGAGATTTATTACCTCCAGGGGTAGTAAACATAGTTAGTGGTTTTGGATTGGAAGCAGGTAAACCTTTAGCATCTTCAAAAAGAGTTGCGAAAGTTGCTTTTACTGGTGAAACAACTACTGGAAGATTGATTATGCAATACGCAGCACAAAACATAATTCCAATTACTTTGGAATTGGGTGGAAAATCTCCAAACATTTTCTTTGAAGATGTTATGGAAAAAGATGACGATTTCTTTGATAAATGTATTGAAGGATTTGTTATGTTCAATCTTAACCAAGGTGAAGTTTGCACTTGTCCAAGTAGAGCTTTAATTCAAGAGTCTATCTATGATAAATTCATGGAGAGAGCTATAGCAAGAACTAAAGCTGTAAAACAAGATAATCCTTTAAAAATGGAAACGATGATTGGAGCTCAAGCGTCAGTTGAGCAGATGGAAAAGATTAAATCTTATCTTGAACTCGGTAAAAAAGAGGGAGCTAAAGTCCTAACAGGAGGAAGTGTCGCTAAACTTAATAGCGGACTGGAAAAAGGAAACTATATTCAGCCAACTATTTTTGAAGCAAAAAACAACATGCGTATCTCGCAAGAGGAGATCTTCGGACCTGTTGTATCTGTTATTAAATTTAAAGATGAAGCAGAGGCATTGAAAATTGCTAACGACACTCTTTACGGTTTAGGAGCAGCAGTATGGACTAGAGATGGTAATACAGCTCACAGAATGGGTAGAGCAATCCAAGCCGGAATAGTGTGGACAAATTGTTATCACGCTTATCCAGCACACTCACCATTTGGTGGTTATAAACAGTCTGGTGTGGGTAGAGAAACTCACAAGATGATGCTTAATCATTATAGACAAAACAAGAACTTACACGTTTCTTACGCTGAGAAGAAATTGGGATTCTTTTAACCAATAATATATACTGGCCCATGATTCTAAATCATGGGCCGTACTATAAAAATGAAAGTATCTGCAACTCATTCAGCTTTAACATTGCTATCTAAACTTCAAGAAAAGTATGGAGAGAAATTAATGTTTCATCAATCAGGAGGTTGTTGTGACGGCAGTGCTCCTATGTGTTTTAAAGAGGGTGAATTTCCTCTAGGAGATAATGACATTAAGTTAGGTGAGATAGGAGGAGTTCCTTTTTATATGAATGGCGATCAATATGAAAAATGGAAACATACCGACCTCACTATAGATGCTGTGAAGGGAATAGGCGGGATGTTTTCGTTGGATAATGGAACTGGAGAAAGATTTTTAACAAAATCAGAAATTTGCTTAGTAGTTGATAACGAAAAACAAAAAACTGGTTAATCTCTTTATAGACAACCCTATAAATATCTGTATTTAATATTATATGAGCCAATTTTTGTTGACTGATATAAGAGATAAATTTCTTAATTACTTTAAGAAAAACAATCATGAAATAGTAGATTCTAGTAATTTGGTACCAAATAACGATCCTACCTTAATGTTTACTAATTCTGGCATGGTTCAGTTTAAAAATGTTTTTACTGGATTGGAAAAAAGACCATATAAAAAAGCTACCACATCTCAGAAATGTGTAAGAGCAGGTGGAAAACATAATGATCTTGAAAACGTTGGTTATACCCCAAGACACCATACATTTTTTGAAATGTTGGGAAACTTCTCATTTGGAGACTATTTTAAAGAGCAAGCAATAGATCATGCTTGGAAATTACTCACTAAAGATTTTCAATTACCTAAAGAAAAACTCTCCGTTACGGTTTTTCATGAAGACCAAGAGTCTTTTGATTTATGGAAAAAAATTGCTGGCTTAAGTGAAGATAAGATAATCAAAATTTCAACATCTGATAATTTTTGGTCTATGGGAGATACTGGACCTTGTGGACCATGTTCGGAAATATTTTATGATCATGGAGAAAAACTTAAAGGAGGTCCACCAGGAAGTGTAGATCAAGATGGGAACAGATATATAGAAATATGGAATCTTGTTTTCATGCAATACGAGCAAATCTCAAAAAATAAAAGAATCAATCTACCCAAACCATCGGTTGACACAGGAATGGGTCTTGAAAGAATGACAGCTGTTCTACAAGGAACACATGATAATTATAACATTGATCATTTTAAAAAAATTATATCTGCATCATCAGATTTAATTAAATCACCAATTAACGTAAAAACTATTGCAAGCCATAGAGTTATATCAGACCACCTAAGAGCAAGTAGTTTTTTAATAGCTGAAGGAATTTTACCTTCAAACGAGGGGCGTGGCTATGTTTTGAGAAGAATAATGAGAAGAGGAATGAGACATGCGCATGCTTTAGGAAGCAAGTCGCCTGTTTTTTATAAACTTTTTAATATTTTACTCAATGAGATGAAAAACAGCTATCCAGAATTAGAAACAGGTAAAGATCTTATTGTAGAGACTTTAAAAAATGAGGAAGAAAAATTCTCTTCTCTTCTTGAAAGAGGAATGAAAATTTTAAATGACAATTTAGATAAAGTACAAAATAATACGTTACCTGGTTCAATAGCTTTTAAATTGTATGATACTTACGGATTTCCCGTAGACTTAACTGCAGATATCTTAAGAACAAAAAATATTAAGGTTGATAGTTTAGCCTTTGAGCAAGAAATGGAAAAAAGTAAAAATTTAGCCAGAGCTAACTGGAAGGGTTCTGGTGATAAATCAGTAGAAAAAAAATGGTTTAAAATTAGAGAGGAACTAAAACCAACAGAATTTTTAGGATACGAGTTTGATAAAGCAGAGGGAGTAGTTATAAAAATTTCCAAAGATAATAAGTTTGTTGAAAATGCCAGCGCAGGCGATGATGTTGAAATTATAACAAATCAAACACCTTTCTATGGAGAGTCAGGAGGACAAGTCGGGGATAATGGAATAATTTTTAACTCAGATTGTAAGATTAATATTACCAATACACAAAAAAAAATGGGAGATCTTTTTGTTCATGTTGGTAAAATTGAGTCCGGCACGATAGAAATTGGTCAAAACGTAAATCTTGAGATAAATATTGAAAATAGAAATAATTCTAAAGCTAACCATTCTGCAACACATTTACTACATGAGTCTTTAAGAAGGACTTTAGGTAAGCATGTAACTCAAAAAGGATCATTAGTTTCCCCAGAACGATTAAGATTTGATTTTAGCCATAATAAACCTATTGAAAAAGAGGAGATAATTAAAATTAATAAAGTTGTTAATGAAATAGTTGAAGGCTCTACTGATGTACAAACAAGAATAATGACGCCGAAAGAAGCGGTAAAAATGGGTGCTTTAGCTCTTTTCGGTGAAAAGTACGGTGAAGAAGTAAGAGTAGTATTTATGGGCAAAGAGTCTAATGGTTTTTTTTCAACAGAACTTTGTGGAGGAACACACGTAAAAAATACAAAAGAAGTTGGAAAGTTTAAAGTTATTAGCCAGTCGTCAATAGCCTCTGGAGTAAGAAGAGTAGAAGCCTTAAGAGACAAACAACTTGAAAGGTATGAGAAATTTAAAGAAAAAGACGAGTCGACAAAAGAAAAAACAAACAAAGATCAATTAGAAAAAATAAAAAAAGAATTACAAAGTTTAAAAATTAAACCTGATTTTAATACAAACAAAGATTTAAGTGAAAATTTAAAAGTTTTAACTAAGCAATTAGACAAAATAAAGATTCAAAATGTTATTAAAGATAAAAGCAAAAATAAAATTCAAGACAAAAGGATTGGTAATTTTATATTAAGACAACAAACCCTTTATGATTTTCCTCCTAAAGAGTTAAGGAGTGTTATAGACCAAGGAAAAAAAGACATTAAAAAAGGTATAGTGATAAGTATTTCAACTTTTGACGAAAAAGTTGGAGTTGCAATTGGAATTACTAATGATCTTATTTCACAGTATGACGCTGTAAGTCTTGTAAAAATTGCCTCAGAAATACTTAACGGAAAAGGAGGAGGGGGAAGAAAAGATTTTGCTCAAGCTGGTGGAACTAATAAAGACAAAATAGATGATGCTTTTAAAGCAATAGTTGACAAAATTAATTAAGTTTCTTTTTAAGGTTAGAGTTTATTGCCTCTAAAAATTGATTAGTTGTTAAGAATTTTTGATCTTTATTGATTAATATTGCTAAATCCTTAGTCATAGAACCACTTTCAACTGTTTCAATACAAACTTTTTCAAGAGCTTCAGAAAATTTTATCAGTTCTTGATTACCATCAAGATTTCCTCTATGGAATAAACCTCTCGTCCATGCAAAGATAGAGGCTATAGGGTTGGTAGATGTTTCTTTGCCTGCTTGGTGCTGCCTATAATGCCTAGTTACAGTTCCATGAGCGGCTTCTGCTTCAGCAATTTTTCCATCAGGAGTTCTTAGAACACTTGTCATCAATCCCAAAGATCCATAACCTTGAGCAACAGTATCCGATTGAACATCTCCATCATAATTTTTACAAGCCCAAATATATTTTCCATTCCATTTCATCGCACACGCAACCATATCATCTATTAACCTATGTTCATAAGTAATACCTATTTTATCAAATTTATCCTTAAATTCCATTTGATATACTTCTTCAAATATGTCTTTAAATCTTCCATCATATGCTTTTAAAATTGTATTTTTGGTTGAAAAATAAACTGGCCACTTCCTCACTAAACCATAATTTAAACATGCTTTAGCAAAGTCTCTTATAGAATTATCTAAATTATACATCGAAAGAGCAATACCAGGCCCATCAAAATGAAAAACTTCATGCTCTATTTTATCTTTGCCATTTTCAGACACCCATTTGACAGTCATTTTACCTTTCCCAGGAACTTTAAAATCTGTTGCTTTGTACTGATCTCCAAAAGCGTGCCTTCCAACAATTACACTGTCTGTCCAATGTGGAACCAACCTCGGAACATTTTTACAAATAATAGGCTCTCTAAAGATAGTCCCTCCCACAATATTTCTTATAGTACCATTAGGAGACCTCCACATTTTTTTTAGATTAAATTCTTTAACTCTCGCTTCGTCGGGAGTTATGGTTGCGCATTTTACTCCTGCCCCATATTTTTGAATTGCTTTAGCACAGTCAACAGTTACTTGGTCATTAGTTTTGTCTCGATTTTCCATACCTAAATCGAAATATTTGAGATCTATATCCAAATATGGCTTTATGAGCTTATCTTTTATAAACGACCAAATGATCCTAGTCATTTCGTCTCCGTCTAGCTCAACTACTGGGTTTTTGACTTTAATTTTCGCCATAAAATAAAAATAGATTGATTAAGTAGGATTTTTATACATATTAAGAAAAAATTAGCAAACTTAAAATTATGTTTAATACAATTATTCCAAAAATACATAAAGAAGGGTACAAATTTTTAGCTATTTCAATAATAGCAACATTTATAATATTACTATTTTCAAAGTTTTTGGGATTAGTTTTTATAGTACTGACTATTTGGGTTTATTACTTTTTTAGAGATCCAGAAAGATTTTCTATCAATGATGATAATTATTTAGTCAGCCCAGCGGATGGCTTGATAACTACAATTTCGGAGCAAACCGGACCAATAGAGCTTCAATTAGAAAATACAACTTATACTAAGATAAGTATTTTTATGAATGTTTTTAATTGTCATGTAAACAGAACACCGCTTTCTGGAAAAGTTGAAGAAATTAACTACAAGCCTGGTAAATTTCTTAATGCCTCGCTTGATAAAGCAAGCGAAGAGAATGAGAGAAATTATTATAAGATTAAATGCAGCAAGACAGGTGAAGAAATTATAATTGTTCAAATTGCAGGTTTAATTGCAAGAAGAATTGTCTCGGAAGTAGTATTAGGTCAAGATTTAAAACAAGGCGATAGAATCGGAATGATAAGATTTGGAAGCAGAGTAGATGTTTATTTTAAAAATAAGAAAACTTTAGCTAAAATAGGTCAAAACGTTGTTGCGGGAGAAAGCTTAATTGCTTCAATATGATGAAAGAACATAAAAAATTTAAATTAGTTTCATCAAAGAAAACTAGGTATCTATTACCTAATATTCTTACTCTGGGCGGCGTTTGTCTTGGAATAAGTTCAATAAAATTTTCTATAGACGGCAATTATAGTTTAGCTGTAATTTTTATTTTATTTGCTGCAATACTAGATGCCTTAGATGGAAGAGTAGCAAGACTTATAAAAGGAACATCAGAGTTTGGAAAAGAATTAGACTCATTAACCGATTTTGTAAGTTTTGGAATTGCTCCAGTTTTTATCTTATACTTTTGGGAATTAAATAATTACGGAAAACTTGGTTGGGCAATAACATTAATATATTCTGTGTGTTGCGTTTTAAGACTGGCAAGATTTAATTTAACTAAAATTGATGATAGCCAACTTTGGAAAAATAATTATTTTGAGGGAGTTCCTTCACCAGCAGGAGGGCTTTTAATCTTAATGCCTTTAATTTTTGAACTCTCGGATTTAAACATAAAATTTAATTTAAAAAGTTTAACGCCATATTTTACCGTTTTAATTGCTATATTGTTAGTAAGTAAAATTCCAACTTTGTCCTTAAAAAAAATATCAGTTTCTCCAAAGTCTACCGTGTTTATTTTATTAGGCATTGGTACAGTATTTATTTCATTGTTATTTTACACATTTGAAACTTTATTAATATTTGGACTTATATATTTACTTTCTATACCTGTTAGTTTTTCAATGTATAAAAATCAAATAAAAAAAGATAACATAGAAACATCTGACGATGAGCATGAAGATGTTTTATAATGAAAAAATCAAAAAGAAGAAAAAAAAGCAATAGTTGGAAAATAAAACAACATAGAGATTTTTTCTTTAAAAAATCAAAAACTTTAGGGTATCGCTCCAGAGCAGCCTTCAAACTAATTGAATTAAACGATAAATTTAAATTTATTAAAAGTAATACAAATTTGCTTGATATTGGAGCTTATCCGGGAGGGTGGTCACAAGTTTCAAGCGAAATTATTAATACAGGTAAAATTTTATCATTAGACCTTAGAAAAATGGATAGAATCAAAGACGTAACTTTTTTACAATGTAATTTTCTTGAAGATAAAGCAAAAGAGAAAATCTTGTCTTATTTTAGTAAAAAAATAGATGTTATTATTTCAGATATGGCAGCCAATACTACAGGGAATAAGTCATTAGATTGCATTCGCACCAATCAATTATGCGCCGATGTTATTAAATTTTCTTCGCAAAATCTTAAACCCAGAGGGGTTTTAATATCTAAATTATTTATGGGTGAGGATTTTATCGAAATAAAAGATATAGCAAAATCGAAATTCGAAAAAGTTCAATTTTTTAAGCCTGAAGCAAGTAGAGACGAATCAAAAGAAACTTATTTACACTGCGCTATTTTAAAGACTTTATAATTTTTAAAAATTGTATATAAGTTTATATGGAAGCAATAAAAGAAGCATTAACTTTTGACGATGTTTTACTTCTGCCTCGTTATTCCAAAATACTTCCGTCAGATACAGATATTTCAATAAACTTAAGCCAAAGAATTAAATTAAAAGCTCCTTTTCTGTCCTCCGCGATGGATACTGTTACTGAGTCTAGAATGGCAATAGCTATAGCAAGATCAGGAGGCATTGGCATAATACACAGAAATTTGAATATAAAAAAACAAAGCCAAGAAGTTAAAAAAGTCAAAAAAAATGATTTATTAGTTGGAGCAGCTATTGGCACTAGTTATGATGATTTAAAAAGAGCAAAAATATTAATGGATAGTGGAGTAGATTTGCTTGTAATAGATACAGCTCACGGCCATAGCGAAAAGGTTTTAAAAATTTTATCAAAAATTAAAAAAAATAATTTTAGTTTACCAATTTGTGTAGGTAATATTGCTACAGGTGAAGCAGCACAAAAATTATATAATTCAGGCGCTGATATAATTAAAGTTGGAATTGGACCAGGATCTATTTGTACTACAAGAATGGTTGCCGGCATTGGAGTGCCACAAATAACTGCAATAATGGAAGTTTACAAAGTATTAAAAGGAAAAAAAATTAAAATAATTTCTGATGGCGGTATTAAATTTTCAGGAGATATTGCCAAAGCCTTGGCAGCTGGAGCTGACGCAATTATGATGGGGTCTATTTTTGCAGGCACTGAGGAAAGTCCTGGGAAAAAATTTAAAATCAAAAATAAATTTTATAAAAAGTATAGAGGCATGGGCTCAATTGGAGCAATGTCTGCAGGGTCCTCTAATAGATATTTTCAAAAAAATCATAAGGACAAATCAAAATTTGTTCCTGAAGGAGTAGATGGAAGAGTAGAGTATAAAGGGAACGTTTCAAAAATTATATATCAACTAAAAGGTGGTTTGAAATCTTCAATGGGATATATAGGCGCTGAAAAAATTAGTGAAATAAAGAAAAATGCTAAATTTATTAAAATTACTAAAGCTGGATTTTACGAAAGCATGGTACATAGTGTAGAGATGATTGAACCAACATTAAATTATAAACTATAATGAAAGTATTTAAGATTTGTTTTTTTTTATTATTAATACCAAACATTTTGTTTGCAAATACAGATTATTTTAAAGAGGGTTTAAAGTTTTTTAAAAAAAAAGAATTTAATAAAGCCAAATTTAAATTTGAACAAGACATTGTTTTTAATCCTAAAAGTGAAAAATCATATTTATACTTATCAAAGATATTTAATAATCAAGACAAAAGAGAACTTGAAGAAAAAAATTTAAATACAGTAATTTTATTAAATCCTAATAATGAAGAAGCCATATTCAGCTTAGCGCAATTAAAATTAAAAAAGTCTGATTATAGAGAGAGTAAAAAATTGATAGATAAATTACTTATTTTTTGTAAAGACTATTGTGAAAAAAGTAAGAAACTCAAAATAGAAATAGAAAAATCTTTAAAAAAATAAATGCAAATCCGAAATCGTAAGGAAAAAATAATAATTATTGATTTTGGTTCCCAAGTGACAAAACTAATTGCTCGAAGAATAAGAGACCTTGGAGTATTTTCAGAAATTTTAACGACAAAAGATCTTTATAAGATAAAAAACTTCAATAATATTAAAGGTATAATCTTATCTGGTGGTCCCTCTACCGTAACAAAAAAAAAATATTTAAAAATACCGAAAGAGATTTTGCTTAAAAAAATTCCTATTTTAGGTATTTGCTATGGATTACAATTAATAACCAAATTATTTGGAGGTTTAATTAAATCTTTACGCAAAAAAAGAGAGTTTGGAAGAGCTACTCTTTTTAAAAAAAAAAATTCACTACTTACTAAAAATTTTTTCAATATTAATTCTCAATTTGTCTGGATGAGTCATCAGGATGTTGTAACTAAATTACCTAAAGGATTTATTAAAATAGCATCTACCAAGGACTCGAAGTTGACTATAATTGAAAATACAAAAAATAAAATATATGGTGTACAATTTCACCCAGAAGTGACACACACTCAAAAAGGCAATATTATTTTTAAAAATTTTCTGTTTTCTATTTGCAAAATAAAAAAAGGATGGAGTGTAAGTTCAGAGAAAACAAGACTGATAAATGAAATAAAAAAAACTGTAAAAAAAGATAAAGTTATTTGTGCTTTGTCAGGAGGAGTAGATAGTAGTGTTGTTTCTTTACTTGTTAATAAAGCCATCAAAAAGAACCTCATATGTATTATGGTTGATACAGGGTTAATGAGAAAAAATGAATTTCAAGATACTTATAAAATTTTTAAAAAAAAATACAAACTTAATGTTAAATTGATAAACGCCTCAAAATTATATCTAAGAAAACTTAAAAATGTTTCTGATCCAGAAAGAAAAAGGAAAATTATTGGCAACTTATTTATAAAAATTTTTGAAAAGGAAGCTAAAAAATATAAAAGAATAAAATATCTTGCTCAAGGAACACTTTATCCTGATATAATTGAGAGTAGGTCAGCAACTGGAAGCCTAACTTCAAAAATTAAATCTCATCATAATGTCGGAGGTTTGCCAAAAAAAATGAATTTGAAATTAATTGAGCCTTTAAAAGAATTTTTTAAAGATGAAGTTAGAGTTTTAGGTAAATCATTGGGTTTAATAGAAACAATTAGAAACAAACATCCTTTTCCAGGACCGGGTCTTGCTATAAGAATAATAGGTCAAATTACACCTCATAAAATAAAAATTCTACAAGAGGCAGACTATATATTTATTAATGAACTACATTCTACTAAACTCTATAATAAAATATGGCAAGCTTATGCAGGTTTACTTCCAATGAAAACTGTTGGTGTAATGGGAGACTCAAGAACTTATGAATATACTTGTTTATTAAGAGCTGTTATCTCGGAAGATGGCATGACTGCAGATTATTTTAGTTTTCCCAAGTATTTTTTGGATAATATTTCAAATAAAATTATTAATGGAGTACCAGGTATAAATCGAGTAGTGTATGATATAACTTCTAAACCACCCAGCACGATTGAGCTAGAATGATGTCTAATAAAATTAAAAAAATATTATTAAAGAAAAGAAAAAGTAAAATTGTTTGTCTAACTGCTTATTCAGAAAATTTTGCTAAAATATTAGATAGTTATTGTGACATTATTTTAGTCGGCGACTCAATGGCCAACGTTCTATATGGAATGTCAAATACTCACAAACTCACATTAAATAATATCATTCAACATAGCGCCAGTGTTAGGAAAGGCGTTAAAAAATCTTTAATGGTAGTAGATATGCCTAAAGGCTCATATAGCAACCCCATGAAAGCAAAAAAAAACGCTAAACTTATTAAGAAAAAAACAAATTGCGATGCTGTAAAAATAGAAAGTAATAATAAAAATTTTAAAATTATTAAAGCAATTACTAAAGCTAGAATACCAGTAATGGGTCACATAGGATTTACACCTCAATTTAAAAATAAATTTAAAGTTGAAGGTAAAAGTAGTTTAGAAATAAAAAAACTTATTAAAGAAGCTCTTCTAATAGAAAAAGCTGGGGCTTTCTCCATTGTTTTAGAATGTATTACACCAAGCACAGCAAAAACGATAACTAGTTTATTAAAAATTCCTACAGTTGGAATAGGCTCATCTTCACATTGTGACGGGCAAGTTTTGGTCACAGATGACATCTTAGGACTGAGTGGTTTTTATCCTAAATTTGTTAAAAAATATGTAAATTTAGCGGAAATAATTGAAAAAGCGGTTAAAAAATATAGCAAAGAGGTAAAAAGTAAAGTATTTCCAAACAACAAAAATTTTTTATATGGAAAATGAAAACATTAATAAACCAAATTTTTCTGATAAACTTTTAGAACTAATAAAAAATAAGAAAGCATACTTTATTTCATTCTTATTAATTATTCTGATTATTTTTTCATTTTTACTATTTTTTAAATATTATCAGGATAGCCAAAATAATAAAATTTCAGAAAATTATATAAAAGCTGGACTCTACTTAGCATCTGGAGATAAGGAAAAATCTAAACTTGCCTACAAAGAGGTAGTATTGAGTAAAAATAAATTTTACTCAATACTAGCACTTAACAATATAATTGAAAATGATCTTGAGAAAGAAAAAGATGAAATTTTAAAATTGTTTGAGGTTATTGAGAATTTAAAAATTGAAAAAGAACAACTAAACTTAGTAAAGTTAAAAAAAGCTTTATTTTTAATCGATATTTCATTAGATGATGAAGGCATTAAACTACTAAATGAAATTATTACTTCAAATTCTATATGGAAAGAAGCTGCATTAGAAATATTGAAATAAATTCTTAATATCAATTTGGATATAGATAAATGAAAAAATTTTTGATTTTATTATTGTTAATTTTTTTTTCTAATTGTTCATTTGATAACAGAACCGGTATATGGAGCAACTCAAATATATCCAAAAAAAAAGTAGATAAATATAAGGATTTTAAAAAACTTTATTCGGACAAAGAATTTTTTAATGAACTGATTAATCCTCCTAATAATTTTAAAGTTCTTTTAACTAATGTTAAAAAAAATAATAATTGGAATGATGAATTTTATCAAGAGTCTGATAACTTTTATAATTTTAGCTATAAAAACTTGAATGAATTAATTTTTAAAAGTAAAAAAGTAAGCAAGTATTATTTAAATGAAAAATTTTTATTTTACGAAAAAAATATATTTTTAAACGATGATAGAGGAAATTTACTAGTCTACTCTATTGAACAAGAGGATGTAATCTACAAGTTTAATTTTTACAAAAAACAACTTAAAAAGGTCAAAAAAAAACTTAACGTAACAATAGATAGAAATATTGCCTATATTACAGATAATATTGGATATTTTTATGCTTTGAATTTTAAAAATAAAAAAGTGCTATGGGCTAAGAACTACAAAATTCCCTTTAGATCTAATTTAAAGATTATCGATAATAAAATTTTTACCGTAGATCAAAATAATGTCTTGTATATAATTAATAAATTTAATGGTGATCGTTTGAAAACCTTACCAACAGAAGAAACTACATTAAAAAATAAATTTATCAATTCTTTGTGTTTTTCTGACAACTCTATATTTTTTTTAAATTCTTATGGCTCACTTTACTCTATTAATAATAACAAAATGTTTGTTGAATGGATAGTGAATTTAAATCAATCCTTAGAAATAAACCCAGGTAATTTATTTTATTCTGAACCTTTATTAATAAATAAAAATAAAATTGTTATTTCAACTAATAATGAACTATACATTTTAAACTCTAAAAACGGTTCAATCATCTATAAAAAACCTATTATTTCTGCTATCGAACCTTTAGTAAATGGAAATAATTTATTTATAGTCACTAAAGATAATTTATTAGTTTTACTTGATTTGAGAAATAATCAAATAATTTATTCTTTAAATATTGCAAAAAAATTAGCGGATTTTTTGTCTACTAAACAAAAATCAGTATCTATTCAATCTACATTTATAACTAACAATAAATTATTAATTTTTTTAGATAATTCTTTTGTAATTATATTGAATGTTAATGGAAATATTGAAGGAATAAAAAAATTGCCAACCAAAATGAAATCTAAACCAATTTTTGTAAATAGTTCAATGATTTATTTAGACAAAAACAACAAAATAAATATTTTAAATTAATTGTTGGATTTGCCGCTTAATAAAGACAATTGAGTAATTTTTGACTCTCCTAAATTATCAGCTGGTTTTATAGGATATTCTCCTGTGAAATAATGATCGCTAAATTGGGGATAAATATTATTTCTTTTACCATTTCCCAACCCCTCATATAACCCTTCAATACTTAAAAATTTAAGTGATTTAGCATTAATATATTCACACATTTCTGCATTATTTTTTTTATGAGCTAAAAGTTCATTTTTTGTTGGCATATCTACTCCATAAAAATCAGGAAATTTTATTTCTGGACAAGCTATTCTGACGTGAACTTCCTTAGCTCCTGCTTCGTAAAGCATTTTAACAATTTTATGACATGTAGTGCCTCTTACCAAAGAATCATCAATTAAAATTATAGATTTATTTTTAACTATACTTTTTGTAGAACTAAGTTTTAATTTTACACCTAAACTTCTAATATTCTGGGTAGGTTCAATAAATGTTCTTCCAACGTAATGATTTCTTATAAGACCTAACTCAAATCTTTTTTTAGAGTATTCAGCATAACCTAAAGCTGCAGGAACTCCTGAGTCTGGTACTGGGACGACTATGTCTGCGTTAATATCTGCTTCTTTTGCTAATTGTAAGCCAAATTGTTTTCGATATTCATAAGCGCATTTTCCGTTAATCAAACTATCCGGTCTAGCAAAATAAATATATTCAAAAACACATGGCCTTTCTTTTTGTTTGGGAAATGGGTTAATACTATTTATTTGATTGTTTTCTACAACTACTATTTCACCATTTTTTACCTCTCTAATAAATTTCGCACCAACAATGTCTAAAGCACAAGTTTCTGAGGCTAAAATATATGAGCTATTTAACTTACCGATAACTAAAGGTCGTATTCCAAAAGGGTCTCTCACTCCAATTAATTTTTTGTTTGTCATTAAAACTAAAGCATATCCTCCTTTTATTTGAAATAGAGTATCTATCAGCTTATCTACTATTTTTTCTCTTCTAGATTTAGCTATTAATTGAACAATAGTTTCAGTATCGCTTGTAGTTCTAAAAATTGCGCCTTCTTTTACTAAAGTTTCTCTAAGAGTTAAAGCATTAGTAAGATTTCCGTTATGAGCAATACTTATACCACCCATATGAAGGTCGGCAAAAAAGGGTTGAATATTCCTTAAAGAAGTTTCCCCAGTTGTTGAATATCGATTGTGTCCGATAGCAAATTTTCCAGGTAATCTTTTTATAACTTCGCTTTTAGTAAAATGATCCCCAACTAAACCTTGTCTTTTTTCCGAATGATAGTTTGTTCCGTCATAAGAGACTATTCCGCAGCCTTCTTGCCCTCGGTGTTGTAGAGCATGTAAGCCCAAGGCTACCAATGCGGAAGAGTCTTCGTGATTAGAAATGCCAAAAACTCCACATTCTTCTCTTAACTTATCTAATTCAAATTTTTTCAATTTTATCTTTTGTGTCTATAAAGTCTTCACTAGATGGAAATTCTTCCACTAGTATTTCACTTCCTTTTTTTACAATGTTAAATGAAACTGCATCCTCAACTGATATACCCCAATTTTGGTAAGGATAAAACCAATTTGATATAGAAAATAAACATACAGAAACGATATAGCCTTTAAAAAAACCAAATAAAAGGCCAAATGTTTTATCTATTGATCCTACACCAGTCCAAGTAACTGCTCTACTTAAAGACTTTCCAGCTAGAATTGTAAGAAATATTGTACAAATAAAAATAGCGATTCCTACGCCAAAATTATTTATAAAGTCAGACTCAATGTAATTGTTTACCCATGGTTGAGCTTTCGGAGTCAAAATAATTGTTACTACTAGAGCAAAAACCCACTTCATAAAAGATATAAAACTTAAAGCAAAACCTTTTAAAAAACATTGAATTATAAAATAAATCATTAAAACAACGAAAATAATATCAAATAAATTTATATTTGAAAAAATTTTAGAGAAACTTTCCATTAAATTAAATTAATTTTCTTTTCCAAATGGTTTAAAAAATAGAATTAATCTTGGTAATAAAGTTAAGACTGAAACCAAAGCTAACATCATTGCTATTCCGGTAAAAACACCAAAATATATAGTTGGTATAAAATTGGAAAGAATTAAAATCGAAAATCCAAAAATTATAGTTATCGAAGTATTTAAAATTGCTATACCTACAGTGCTATGACATCTGTCTAATGTTTTATTATAATTATTAATCTTTTTGAACTCTTCCTTAAAACGGTAGATGTAATGAATGCTATTATCTACAGCTATTCCAATTGTAATAGCTGCGATCGTAATTGTCATCATATCTAAAGGAATTTTCATTAATCCAATTATTCCTAAAATAAAAAAAGCAGCTATAAAATTCGGAACTACTCCCAAGAAAGCTAGCATGCTGTTTCTAAAAAGAATAAAAAACATTAATGATATTCCTAACATAACTATTCCTAAAGTTAATATTTGTGATTTAAAAAGGCTCTGAAGCAGATTGTTAAACAAAATAAGAACCCCAGCAAGTTTATACTCATTTGTTTCTAGACCTAATTTTGTATTTAATTCTTTATCAATTTTTTTTATTAAGTCATCTCTTCTTAAATTTTCTAGAGAGTCTTTTATTCTAACACTTACTCTAGCTTCATCTTTTTCAACTGAAATGTAGGGAGTAATAATTTCTTTTTTTATTTCATCAGGAATTTTGCTGTATAACACTGCAATTTCTAAACTTTGGAGCTCTTTTTTATTTAGGTCCTCTGCTACCCTCAAAATAGAGGCAAAAGATAGAACTTTTCCTATCTCTGGCAATGAATCTAGATAATCGTGAACCTTAATTATTTTGTCCATTTTATCTCTAGTAAACCAATATTTTGCTTTGTCCTCTTTGTTGTTGCTTTCATTCTCCCATTCTGAAAATTCATCGTCGTTTTTCTCTTTTTCTTCTTTAACTGGAAATTTAATTATGATGTTTAAAGGTGTTGTACCTCCAAGATCGTCATCTATTTTTTTCATTCCTTTATATATTTCTGTGTCTTTATTAAAATAGTTTATAAAGCTGTTCTCGACTTCTAATTTTGATATTCCAACAATACTTAAAATCAAAATAATAAAAGTTAAGCCAAAAATAAGTATCTTACTTTTTTTTGCAAAATTTCCTAAAGCTTTTGTGATTACAGACTTTTCAGTGTCTTTAATATTTATATCATTAGAGGATGCAAAAAGACTTAAAAGTGATGGTAAAAGCAAAAATGTAACTAAAATTGAAACAGTTAAACCCATCGTCATCATCCAACCAAAATCTATAATTGGTTTTATTCCACTAAATATTAAGGATAAAAAAGCACAAATTGTTGTTAAAACAGTATAAAGAATTGGCAAAAACATTTTTTTGGTAGTTTCCAATACCGCTTCGTTTTTAGACAACTGAATGTTTTCTTTTTTTAACTGAAGGAATCTCACTGTTACGTGAATATTCATTGCCATATTTAGTATGAGCATTAAAGCTATGAAGTTTGATGAAATTACTGTTACTTTCCATCCAATAAGACCTAATAGACCAATCATAATTATGACTGAAGACATACATCCTAGCAAAGGCATAATTACCCATTTGATATTTCTAAAAATTACCCAAAGAGTGATAATAATAAAAATAAAGACTCCTATACCAAAAACTATTATGTCAGTTTTAATAAAAGACATCATGTCATTAGCAATCATAGGAATACCACCTAAATGAATTTTAGCGTTTTCGCCATATTTATTAATAACGTCTCTTATTTCACTAATATTTTGATGATTTCTTAAGTTATATAAATTTTTATACTCTTCATACTCTTTTAAGAATATTTTATAATTAATTTTTTCTGCCTTAGTAAGACTGCCTTCTAAAGTTTGATTAAAAAATTTATCTTTTATCTTAATATATTCTGCAAGCCTTTCATCTTTCTTAAGGTAAACTACTATACCTGAAGTTTTTCCATCTTTACTTATGACATAATCTTTATAGATTGGACTATTTATTATTTCATTAAATCCTCTTTTGCGATCAATTTCTGGGTACGCTAATGTCTTATAATTTTTTAACCTTTCCATTAGGCTTTCATCTGTGCTTTTTAAAAGGGGTACATCAATTACCGTTATCACACTATCTACCCATGACAACTTTTCAATTTTAGATTTTAGTAATTGTAAATTTATTATAGTCTCTTTTTCCTCAAAACTAGCAACAGGAGAATAGGTAAGAACTAAGAAATCTTTAGAATTATATCTTTCATTTATTTCTCTAAGGTATTTTAAATCTTTATCTCCTTCTAAAATCAGTGCATCGGATGATGCATCAAGATTAAAATTTTTGGAGTAAAAAATTGAAAATGATAATGTTAGAAAAATTAAAAGCAATGATATTTTTGGAAAATCAATAACTAATTTTTTATAAATATTAGTAAACATAGAGATATTTCAGATATATCTTAAATTTTTGATAACTAAAGGTAAAATTTAGTCTTAATTTGTGCTTAAATCTTTGAATTTTGTATATATTCCCTCAAACTCAACTTTGACAGTACCTGTAGGACCATGTCTTTGTTTTCCCAAGATAATATCAGCTAATCCATGAACATCATTCATTTTTGACTGCCATTCAGCGTATTCAATTGACCCTTGTTTAGGCATTTTTCTTTCTAAGTAATAAGCCTCTCTGTAAACAAACATAACAACATCTGCGTCTTGTTCTATTGACCCAGACTCCCTTAAATCAGCTAGTTGTGGTTGTTTATCATCTCTTTGTTCCACAGCTCTAGATAGCTGGGATAAAGCCAAAATAGGAACATTAAGTTCTTTAGCAAGAGCTTTTAATCCTTGAGTAATTTCTGAAATTTCTTGAACTCTACCTTCATTTTTATTCGAATTAGATCTCATTAATTGTATGTAATCAACTACAATTAAACTTACTCCAAATAATCTTTTAATTCTTCTTGCTCTATTACTTAATGTAGCAATTGTTATAGCGGGAGTTTCGTCAATAAAAAGTGGTAAGTTATAAATGTTCCTAGAAGTTTCTATGTATCTGTTAATTTCCTCTTCTGTAACTTTCCCTCTTCTTATATCATCTGATCTTATTCTAGCCTGTTCTGATAAAATTCTTGTAGATAATTGTTCCGATGACATTTCTAAAGAAAAAAAAGCTACCGAGGATTTTTCTTCTTTACTCATAATTTTTTGTGCAGCATGATAAGCAATATTTGTAGCTAATGCAGTTTTTCCCATAGATGGCCTTCCAGCTAATATAACTAAATCAGACTTATGTAATCCTCCTAATTTTTCATCTAAAGCAGTTAAACCAGTTGGAACACCTACAATACCTTGATCATTTTTCATTGCTAATGTAGCCATCTCAATAGTCTGGTCTAGCGCATGATTAAATTTCAAAAATGATTGAGAAAAACTTCCTCTTTCAGCTAAGTCAAAAAGAGATCTTTCAGTATTTTCAATTATTTTCTCGGCATTTTGATCTTTTGAATTAAGAGTTTCAGAGGATAAATTATCAGAGATTAAAACTAATTCTCTTCTTAAATACATTTCATGAATTACTTTTGCATAATCTATCGCTTGCTTCACTGATCCTGAAAATCTAGTTAATTTAACTAAGTATTCTGTACCACCAACTTCATTTAACATATTATCTTTTTCAAAATAATTTTTTAAAGTAATAGGGTTAGCAATCATTCCTTTATTATTTAAAATCTCTATCACCTCATAAATTTTAGTGTGTACTGGATCATAAAAACTAGTTGGGTTTATTATATTAGCTACTTCATCAATTATATCATTGTTAACTAAAATTGATCCTAGCAATGCTTGTTCAGCGTCTATATTAGATGGTTGTTTTTTATCTAACTCGCTGTCTGATAATTTGATTTTTTCCACTAAAAGATAATAGATAGTGCAAAGTATAATTAAAGCTTAAAGTTACACACGGTTATTATTATCCTGTGGAAAAGTTATGAGGACTGAATTTTACTAATTTTAATTGAAATCCTAGCTGAGACTTCTGGATGAAAATTTAAATCTATTTTATACTCTCCAATTTTGTCTAAATTTTCTTTTAAAATAATATAGGAAGGTTTAACTTCTATTTTTAGTTGATTAAAAATTACCGCAGATATTTCTTTTGGCTTGATTGAACCGTAAAGTTCCCCGTTTTCTTTACTTTCTTTTGAAAATAAAAATGATTTTTTATTAACTGACTGAGCTATTTCTTTTAATTTATTTTTTAATTCAATATTTTTCTTGTTTAGTTCATCTTTCTTTTTTGACACATAATTCAAATTTTCCTTATTAAATCTTAATGCTTTGCCAGTTTTTAAAAGGTAGTTTCTTCCATAACCAGGTTTAACTCTAACTTTGTCTCCTATATTACCAAGATTAATTATGTTTTCCAAAAGTATTACTTGCATATTATATCAATCCTAAAATTTTTGCTTTCTTTATTTCTTTTGTTAATTTTTTTTGCTTTCCACTTGAGACTGAAGTAATTTTAGACGATAAAATTTTGTTATTTTCAGAAACATATTTTTTTAATAAACTTATATTTTTATAATCTATTACAGGGGCGTCTTTAACAGATAAAGGACAAGATTTATTAAATTTGCCATCAGATTTTTGAAACAAACTTAATTTATTCAATGAATTAGTGCTTCTTTTTTTAAATTTTTTTCCTTTTCTTTTCATTTAATTTTCTTTTTTGAAATATTCTTTTTTTGTATCTAAATTTTTATATTTTACAATAAGATGTCTTATTACTAATCCATCAACTTTAATTTTTTTGTTTATTTCATCTAGAGTTTTTCCATTTCCTTCAAATTTATAATGAATATAAAATCCTTTTTTATATTTTTTAATTTTTCTTGCAAGATTTAGCAAACCCCATTCTTCCACCTTTATTACTTTACCCGAGCTATTATTAATTATATCGGTATATTTGTCTTTAATTTTTTCTACTTCAGATTTAGGTAAATCTTGCTTAGTTATTAATGTGTTTTCAAAAAATGACATAAAAGAATATTGTTAATTTGTTAGCTTTAAAGTACATATAATAAAAAAAATTTTATACTATAATAACAATTTATATCAATACTAATTATTATTGATTAAACGCTAAAAAATGAACGCAATAGTCTTTCCGGGTCAGGGCTCACAAGTAGTTGGGATGGGAGCAGAATTTTATAACAACTTTGAAATAGTAAAAAAGATTTTTAACGATGCTGATGAAAGACTCAATTATAAAATTTCTAAAATTATCTTAGAGGGCCCAGAAGATAAATTAAAGTTAACACTAAACACACAACCAGCGATTTTAATTGTTAGTTTTGCTATTTTTTCAGTTCTAAAAAAAGAATTTAATTTTGATTTTTCTTCAACAAAATTTTTTGCTGGGCATTCTTTGGGCGAGTATAGCGCTTTAGTGTGTTCTGACTCTCTTGATTTTAAAGATGCTTTATTTTTACTTTATGAAAGAGGCAAGTCTATGCAAGAGGCAGTTCCTGTTGGTCAAGGAGGTATGATAGCAGTTTTAGGATCTAAACTTGATAAGATTAAAAAATTAATTGAAAACTCAAATTTAAAAGGTGTTTGCGAAATAGCAAATGACAATGCTGAAGGACAAACAATAATAAGTGGAGATATTGATAGTATTAATTTATTTCAAAAGGTTTTAAAAGATAATAGCTTAAGATCTATACCTCTAAATGTAAGTGCTCCATTTCATTGTTCTTTAATGAATTCAGCAGCTTTAAAGATGAAAGATAAAATAAATTCTGTAAATTTTAAAAAACCTACTATTGATATTATTTGCAACGTAACTGCAAAACCAGAAAATAATCCTGAAAATATAAAAAAATTATTAATTGATCAAATTAGCTCTACTGTAAGATGGAGAGAAAGTATAATTAATATATCAAAAGAAAAAATCTCTAATTTTATAGAAATTGGCCCTGGCAAGGTTTTAACCGGCATGATTAAAAGAACAGTAAGAGATATAAATTGCTTTAGTATAAATTCAATAGATGATATGAAAAAAACAATTAATGAACTTAAAAAATAAAAAAGTAATAATTACTGGTGCTACAGGAGGAATAGGTAATAGTCTTGTAAAAAAATTCTCCGAAAGTGGATCGATAGTTTTAGCAACAGGCACTAAAGAAGAAAAACTCAATGAATTAAAGAGCACCTTTGATATACAAATAGAAAGATTTAATTTAGGAGACCATTCAAAAATTGAAAGTTTTATAGATTTAGCGAATAATAAACTAGGGGGTTTGGACGTTTTAATTAACAATGCGGGTATTAATTTGGACAGTTTAACAATACGACTTACAGAAGAAAACTGGAAAAAAGTTTTAGATATCAATTTAACATCAACATTTTTAATGTGTAAATCTGCAATTAAAAAAATGATCAAAAATAAGTCCGGTAAAATTATAAATATTACTTCTATCGTTGGACATACTGGAAATTTTGGGCAAACAAATTACTCAGCTTCAAAAGCAGGTATTGTTGCTTTTTCAAAAAGTTTAGCTTTAGAATATGCAAAAAAAAATATTAATATTAATTGTGTGTCTCCTGGATTTATTAAAACTGAAATGACTGATAAAATTCCAGAAGAATATAAAACAAAATTAATAAGCAGAATTCCCGCAGGTGACCTAGGAACAGGAGATGATGTTTCAAATTGTGTAGCTTTTTTAGCATCAGATATGGCAAATTATATCAATGGAGAAACAATTCATGTCAATGGTGGAATGTATATGGCTTGACAATTCTTTTGAATAATCTATTAAGAAAATATCATTTAACATAATAAAGGTAACGAATGTCTAACGATATAAAAGAAAAAATTAAAAAAATAGTAGCTGATCATTTAGGTATAGAAGAAGAAAAAGTTACAGAGGAAGCAAGCTTCATCGACGATTTGGGTGCAGATAGTTTAGATACCGTAGAATTGGTAATGGCTTTTGAAGAAGAATTTGGTTCAGAAATTTCTGATAGCGAAGCTGAAAAAATTCTAACAGTCGGTGATGCTATAAAATTTATTGAGAGTAAAACAAACCAGTAACTAAATTGACAGAAATGAATCATGATGAAAACAATATCATGGTAATATTGTCTTCTCCATCAGGGGCTGGCAAAACAACTATCACAAAAAAAATTCAACAAAAATATCAAACGTTTAAAATATCGGTATCTCATACAACCCGAAAACCACGACCTAATGAAGTAGATGGAGTAGATTATTATTTTATCACTCATCAAAAATTTCAAAAATTAATTGATGAAGGAAAATTTTATGAATATGCAAAAATTTTTGATAATTATTATGGCACTTTAAAAGAAACAGTAGATAAAATGATTAAAAAAAATGATATTATTTTTGATATAGACTGGCAAGGAACTCAACAACTATCGAAGTTTAAAAACCTTAACTTAATTAAAATTTACCTTATACCGCCTAATAAAGAAGAACTTAAAAAAAGACTTATCAAAAGAAATCAAGACTCACCCAAAGAAGTTGAAAGACGATTTAAAGCTTATGACAATGATATTCATCATTGGAAAGATTATGATTTTATTATTATTAATGAAAATTTAGAAAACTGTTATAAGCAAATAGAAAATATTATTTTAACTAGCAAAAATAAAATACCTAAATTTCTTCAAAAAACTCAGTAAGCTCATAATATTTTTCTGGTTTAATCTCAGAAGGCCTATTTGAAAGATTTAAATTTTTAATAACACTTATTTTTTTTTTATCAAAAATTTTTTTTATCGCTTTATTAATCATCTTCCGCTTGTTCGAAAATAATGTGTTTGTTATTTTTTCCAAATTTTCCATATTTTTGATGTTATATGAAATTTGATCTTTTGGTTTGAAATACAATACTGTCGAATTCACTTTTGGTTTAGGATAAAAACAATTAGGGGAAACATTGAATTTGTTAAATATCTGTAATTTGTAAGATGTTAAAATTGATAATCTTCCATAATGTAAGGTTTTATACTTAGCCAAAATCCTTTCAGCCATTTCTTTTTGAAACATCAAAATTAAAGAGGAGTATCTAGGTGGACTTTTCTTAAATTTAATTATTTTGACTAAGATTTGTGAAGAAATATTGTAAGGAAGATTACCAAAGATTATAGAATTATTTTTTAATTGATTTTCAAAATTAAATTTCAAAATATCATTATTATATATTTTCACTTTTTTGTTATTTTTATATTTTTCTTTTAACTCTTTTGATAAAGAACTGTCTTTTTCAATTAAGATAAGTGATCTAGGCTTATTTTTTAAAATTTGCTCTGTAAGGGCGCCTTTACCAGGCCCTATTTCTAGGATATTTTTATTTTGAACATCTGTTAAATTTACTATTTTCTCTATGATATTTTTATCTACCAAAAAGTTTTGTCCCAAAGACTTTTTTGAAAAATGCATTAGCTAATATTATTTATAAACTTTACACATCTCAATAAACTTAAATAACTAGCCTTGTTCTTTTTCACTATATCAAGGGCCGGTCCGTGATCTGGGGATACGCGCACGTATTTCAAACCAAGAGTAATATTTATAGCATCGAAGTGAAATAAAGATTTAAAAGGAGCTAAAACTTGATCATGGTACATACCAACTATAACGTCATAATTCTTGTAATTATTTATAAAAACGGTATCCGCTGATAAAGGGCCTTCAATTTTAAATCCTTCTTTTTTTAATTTTAAAATTGCTGGTATAATTTCTTTTTTTTCCTCAGAATTCTTTATCAATTCAGCGTTATGCGGATTAAGACCCAAAACACCAATTTTAGGATTTTTGTTGAAAATTCTTTTGAAATCTTTTTTTAAAGTTCTTAACTTATTTATTATTAACTTTTTATCAATTTTTTTCGAGATATCTCTAATTTTCAAATGAGTCGTTAGTGGTAAAACAGATAAATTTTTATTGTAAATCAACATAGCCTCAGAATTAGCTTTTATTTTACATTTAGAGGCTAGAAACTCAGTTACTCCAATTTTTTTGGTATCACCTAAGAGTTTTTTATTAATAGGGCAATTAATTAACCCTTTAACGAATTTATCCTTAGATAAATTATGAGCTAGATTAAAGCTTTTTATTATGTATTTTTTTGTATTTAACAAGGATACATCAAATGGATTTTTAAAATTTAAAGGAATGTCAATAATTTTCAATTTTTTAGATACTGGTGCGTCATTGATATTATTAACTTTGGTAATTTGAATATTTGCATTAATTTTTTTAAATTGATTTAAAATTAATTTAAAATTTGCGATCAAATAAATTTTCTTTCTTAAACCAGAATTAATTTTTTTCCAGGTTTTACATATTATTTCAGAGTTTATACTATTGGGGTCACCTGCTACTATGATAATTTTTTTACTCATTTGACTTCAATTAAATATCTTCTTTTTACCTGTGACAAATGATTATTAGAAAAAAGATTTAATTGTTCATTTTTTTTAGAGACAATTATTTTTTGTTTTATTTTTTCTAAATCAGACTCATTTACTTTTACGGATCTTTTATTCAATAACTTTATAAATGAAATAGTATTTGACTCATATATTGGCTCAGTAATTTCACCAGTTTTTATATTTTTTAATAATTTTAAAATCTTTTCAGATAAAGATTTTTCACTTATCCATCCAATATTTCCACCCTCAAAAGCATTAAGTCCAACGCTGTACTTAATTGCGGTATTTTTGAAACCATTGAGGTTAATTTGCTTTGTAATTTCTTCTATATTGTTTTGATCATCTAATGGATTTACAGACATAATCTCAATTTCTGCTAATTCATATTCTATATATCCTTTATTGTTACTAAAATTTTTTTTAAGTTCTTCAGTAATTTCTTTTTCATCTATTATAATTTTTTTACTAAAAAGAGAAAAAATTAAATTTTGCCACAAATATTCTATTTCTATTTCATTTGAGTACATTTCAAAATCAAGTTTGTTATCATTAAATATTTTTATTAATCCTTTAACATTTGTTTTATATTTTGAAGATAATCTTTCTAAATGATTGTCAAGACTTTCCCTGTTTTTATTTAGATTATACCTTGAAACTTCCGCTTTTTTAATTTTATAGTTTATCAGTGATTTTAATGCCAAATTTTTATTTTTGTTAATATTTTCTTGATTTAATTCAATTCCTCCTAAAAATAAGTAAGTTCTAATTTTGTTTTTTAATTCGTATGAGGTAATTATTTGATTTCCTACATTGACAATTATCTCATTTTTTACTGCAGCTTTAGCATAATTATTGAAAAAAAAAATTATAATAAAAAAAATCTTTGTAATATTCACCAGAACTTTCATTATCTAAATGAAGGAGAGTTAATATTTCCAAAAGGAGTTAGAGAAATTTTAAACATAAGCGAATTCTCTGGCTCTAATTCAGAATCATTATAAAATTCTCTTCGGTATACTAATCCTGCTCTCAAACAGTCGTTTAAATACTCATAGCTTAAACTGTAATATTCTGCTGAATTGGTAATTAAGTTTCTTTTTGACTCAGCTGAAAAATATCCATTTTTACCTTTAGTAAAATCTATTTTACCTGTGACGTACTCATTATTTCCTATGTGTTCTTTTTCTTGTAAATAGTTAAAGTCAAATTTAATAGGATTGAGATCTATTTTGGCTCCAACTTCATTATAATTTAACTGCTTATAATTTTGATCTAAAGCAAAACTATAATTTAGCTCAATATCACTATTATTTATTTTATAACTTGAATTTCCTACTACGTCCGAAAATCGATTATCTAAACTTGAAGAATCAGGCATTTTGTTATTAGAATTATCATTAATTACTTGTCCAATTGTAAAATTAAAATCACTTGTTGGTTTTTTGATTTCATAATCAAAACCTAATGTAGTGCTAGCTCCAGTTTCAAAATTATCATTGATATTTAGCCTGTCTAAACTAAAGACATTTAAATGATTTAATCTGGCATTATCATTTTCTTTTCTCATGTTACCAGGCGCATATCTGAATAAAATTTTTGGAGAAAATAAGTGATTAGAATTATTTGATGTTTTTTTGTAAAGGTTAATCTCACTTAACCAACCCAGTGCACCAAACATTTCAGAAGTTGGTTCGCTTTTATAAATATCAATGTTGTTTGTTTCATAATTTACATTTTTAAGTTTTCCAAGTAGCGAACCTTGAATACCAGATGAAAAATTATATTTTGACATTTTCCAATCAAAATCATTTATTAGAAATCTTTTTACTTTATTAGTATCATAATTATGCACCTTCAAGTTAGATTGAAAATCTATGTTTCCGAATTTATTGTCACTATATAAATTCTTATCTAAGAGAATATCAGGTAGAATATATTCGTATTTGTCATTATAAGAGTCTTTAAGTGTCTCGTGTGAGCTTATTTCCAATCCTAAAAATAAATCATCTTCTTGATGAGTAAAATTTAAAGAGTTAGTAAGCGTATCTGTTTCATAATCTACTAAATCTGATTTAATTTTATAAAGTTTAAGATATTTGTCGTCAGATACGTCTTGAATAGATACTACTAAAGAATTGTCGGAATTTTGTTTGCCTTTAAAATTTTTAATATATTTTGAAAAAAAATGAGATTTATTACCTGATTTTTTTGTTCTAGATGTATTTTTATATCCAGCAGTGTAACCCGAGTCTACTATTAAGTTAGAATTTTTAAATGCTTGTCTATATTCTCCTATAAAAAGAGGATGCTCCGATGCAAATAATTTATTAGATATTGTTAAATCCTTGTCATTATCAATTGCCCAAAAATAAGGTAAGTCTGTACCTATGCCTAGGTTTTTAGAATCTGAAAAAGAAGGGGGTAAAAAACCAGACCTTCTTTTTACGGTTGGGTCTGGATGCGCTAATTTAGGAAAATAAAAAACAGGTATATCGTATATTTTTACAATTGCATCGTCATAAAAAATTGTTTTTTTATTTCTGTCGTGTGTCATTTGAGTTGCTTGTAACGACCAAGGAGGGCATTTTTTTCCTTTTCTATAATCACACATAGTAAAAACACTTTTTGTAAATTGATTTTTTTTATCACCAATTTTAATAGTATTTGCAAATATACGAGGTTTATTATCTACATGAGATTTAAAGTCATTTTGATTTATATAAGCTTTAATATCAGTTCCTACAATTTCTCTCTTTTTTTCGTCAATAAATATCTGAGAAAAACTATATGAATTATTTTTAGAGTCTACTACTTTTATATTCCCAGTGGATTTAAAAAATTTATTAATAGTGGAATACTCAAACTTTTCTAAGTAAATTTTATTATTTTCTAAATCTTTTACAATAGCGGGACTGTTTGAGCGTATCAAATTATTTTTATTATCAAATATGATATTTTCTCCCGAAAGATAAAAATTTTCAGAAGTAGTTATATTAGTTTTATCTTTAGCAACCAAAACATTTGTCTCTTTGTTGTATTCTGCGTACTCTGTTTCTAAAATATTATTCTCTTCATCTCTAGCTACAACATTGTTTTTAAATAGAGTTAATTTTGTTTTTTTATCTATAGAAATAGTAGATGATTTAATATTTAGGGTGTCAGCCAATAATGGATTAAAAAAAAATACTAACAATAAGATAATAATTTTATTTTTCATTTATTTGTAAAATACCAATAGAACTAAATAAACCAACAGCAAAAACTGGAACCCATGCAGCGAGTGATAGCGAAATCCTGTTCGTTTGGCCTAGAGCTAAAGATAAATCCTTAAAATAATAAATAGCTACACACACAATTAATCCTACAACAATATAAGTAAAATTATTTGATTTTTTCAACGTATTCATAGTTAATATTGAAGCAAGAGCTGTCATTATAAATAAAAAGAATGGCAAAGATAAAAAAGTGTTTAAATTTTGATCTAAATATCTTTTACTATATCCTTTATTTTGTAGCTCATTATAATCTAATAAAACATTTAAAAAAGACATAGTGTCAAAATTTCGAAATAAACTTGAAATTTTTTGATAATCGTATTGTGAAAAGATTAATTCTCTATCTGCAAAAGTTTCTTTTACCAACCCCTTTTCAAACTTGCTTATTTTAACATTAAACAAGACCCATTCTTTTTTAGAAATATCTGCAGTTTTAGAATTAATTTTTTCAATTAAGTTATAATTTTTATCTAAGTTAAAAATTGTAATATTTTCAAGTATTTCATTTCTAGTTTTATCAGCAGATATAATTCTATGTCCATAGTTAGTATTTTCTTTTATCCATAAACCATTTTTATTTATAGATACAAGATGATCTATATCTCTTGAATATTTTGATTTAGTTTGCTCATAATATTTGATCATTTTTGAAGTAATCGGATTAACTGCAAACAAAACCAACCATCCTATTATAAAAGAAGAGGTTGCTAATGTAAAAAAAATCTTAAAATTTGAATAACCAAATACTTTTAATGTTAAAAGTTCTTTACTATTTCTTAGATGAAGTAAGTGCCATAAACTGGATATAAAGATAATAAATGGAAGTAGTTTAATCATCATACCAGGAATGTATAAAGAAGTTAACATAAATGGCACAAAGATAGGAACTTCTAAGTTTTTGAAAAATTCTATTTCTTCAAATAAATTTAAAATTAATCCAAAACAAAAAAATATTAATATCGTTTTTAATATTGTTTTAAAATAATTTGATAACAAATATTTAAATAATACTTTGTTCATTTTCTCAATGCCTCTCTCGAAAGTTTAATGATTAAAAAATAATAAGTTAAACAAACTAAAATTAGAGGAGAAACTAAAAAAATTATACCGATAGTTTTTGATAATCCAGTAAATCGGATGATTAATTCTGCATATAAGAGAAGTAAAAAACTCAAAATAAAGATGCTGTATTTATTAATAAAAAAAGACTCTTTTTTACTTTGTGTTTTAATTAATAAAAAAGAACATATTAAAGCAACTACAGGGATGTAAAGTGGTAAAACTAATCTCCTATTGAGAACGGTAATTATTTCTTTTTTTGCAATTTCATTACATTCAATATTCATCAAACACTCAATAAGATTTTTTGTTGATCTCTCTTGAAATTTAGGTTGCGTAATTGTATCTGTTTTGAGATTTTTTAAATCAACATTGAGTTGATCAAATTTAACAATTTGATTATCCAAATTATTTTTATCTGCTGAAATAATTTGCCCTTCAAATAAAATTAGTCTTTTTTCTTCTACCAAACCTTCTTTGGCAGTAATAGTAGTCGAAGAGGAACTTGTTTTTGTATCAGTCAAATTTTTAAGAACATTAGCCTCATCGTATATGAAAATTTTTTTTATTTGATTTTGGAATTTTTGTTCAACTAAAAAAGTAAACCCAGTAAATGAGTCACTAAATTGTTGAACTCTTATTGTTGGTAAAAAAGAATTATATCCTTCCTTGTTCAATAAGTGTCTAGATTGATTTAGTGCAAAGGGAGTTAAGAAAGTTGAAAAAAGTATATAAAAAAAAACAACAAATATTGAAATGAAAAAAAATAAATTAACAAGTTTCAATTTTTTTACACCCGAAGTCCACAATATAACAAATTCATTTTCTTGTATCTGTTTAATTATAAAAAATATTAAGGCCAACAAAAAAGAGAGCGGGACAAATTTGGTTAAGATTCCAAAAAGGTTAAGAATGGAGTATTGAAAATATATTGCTACTGAATAACCACTTTCAACGATTAAATCTAAAAAGTTAACAGCTCTTACCGTTAAAGCTATTGTTGATAAACCAAATAAAATAACAAGAAAAGTTTTTAGTACTTCTAATATATAATTTTGATAAATTTTGTTTTGTAGCATTGCAATTTAATGTATATAAATAAAGCAACCTTATTTAAATTTCAATCTATGGTTTAACTATATTCGATTTTCCATTAAAATCTGATATATTTGGTCATATATACCAAGCAATTAAAATAGGGTTAAACTAGGAATTTATGGCTATTAAAATTAATTATTTAAACAAAACAATTAGCAAATCCCAAGCCAATCTTATCTTATTTTCTGACGAAAAATTTAATACTAGTAATTTAAAGACACATCTTTCTAATTCAGATTTTTCTTACATAAATGATTTATTAAAAACTAGTGACTTGAAAAAAAACTTGTTTGTTTTTGAAATAAACTCAAAAAAAAAGGTAGTTTTAATTTCTATTAAAAAAAATTTAAAGACATCTGATATGGAAAATTTAGGCGCAGAATTATATGGGCGTTTAAATTATGGAAAGAGTAGTGAGTATTTTTTAATTTCAGATAGTGTGGCAGGTAAACAAGATAATTTTTTAGGTTATTTTCTTCATGGGCTCAAGTTAAAGTCATATGTATTTAATAAATATAAAACTAAAAAAGATACAAGACTCATTTTAATTAATGTTTTGGGAAATAAAAATAAACCATCCGTTCAAAATCAATTAAAATTTAAAGCATTAGAAGAGGGAACTTTTTATGCAAGAGATTTAGTTTCAGAACCAGGAAATGTTTTACATCCAGATGAATATGCAAAAAGAATAAATTCTCTTAAAAAAGATGGTTTAAAAGTAAATATTTACGATGAAAAAAAATTAAAAAAACTTGGTATGCATGCTTTGTTAGGCGTAGGCCAAGGAAGTGTAAGAGGATCTTATCTTGTGACCATGGAGTGGAATGGATTAAAAAACAACTCTAAACCTTTAGCTTTCGTTGGAAAAGGAGTCTGTTTTGACACAGGTGGTTACTCTTTAAAACCTGCGAGATTTATGGAAGACATGACTTATGATATGGCTGGCTCAGCTACAGTAGTTGGATTGATGAAAAACCTAGCATTAAGAAAAGCAAAAATTAATGCTGTAGGCGTAGTTGGTCTCGTAGAAAATATGGTAAGTGGAAATGCTCAAAGACCTGGAGATATTGTTAAGTCTTATAGTGGTAAAACTATAGAAATATTAAATACTGATGCTGAAGGTCGATTAGTTTTAGCCGATGCATTGACTTTTACTGAAAAAAAATTCAAACCAAAGTTTATTGTTGATCTAGCAACTTTAACCGGGGCTATAATAGTTTGTTTAGGGTCAGAATATGCAGGTCTCTTCTCAAACGACGATAAATTATCTAAACAAATATTCAATGCAGGTGAAAAGGTAGAGGAAAAAGTATGGAGAATGCCTCTTCATAAAAATTATGATAAATTAATGAATTCAAAAAATGCTGATATGCAAAATATAAATTATGTTGGCGGAGCAGGTTCCACTACAGCAGCTCAATTTTTACAAAGATTTATTATAAATAAAACACCTTGGGCTCACTTAGACATTGCAGGTATGGCTTTTTCAAAATATGGAGGCGCATTAAATTCAAGAGGTGCAACAGGATTTGGTGTGAGATTGTTAAATCAGCTCATAGAAGAAAATTATGAGTAATATAGAGCAAACACTTTCGATAATTAAACCTGATGCTGTAGAAAGAAATTTAATAGACAATATTAAAGCGATATTTATTAAAAATAATTTAACGATTAAAGAGGATAAAAAGATACACATAACTAAAGAGGAGGCAGCTGAATTTTATAAAGTTCACCAATCCAAGCCATTTTACGAGGATTTATGCTCTTATTTATCTTCAGGGCCAATAGTAGTGATGGTTCTAGAGGGTGAAAATGCAGTTTTTCATAATAGGAAGTTAATGGGTGCTACCGATCCAAAAAATGCCGAAGAAAATACAATAAGAAAACTTTATGGTATTTCAATTGATAAAAATTCTGTTCACGGATCAGATTCATTAGAGAACGCAAAAAAAGAAATAAACTTTTTCTTTAAAAATTAATTATATCTATATATTTTTATAATCGCCTCCGAAAAAGCCCTATATTCTAACTTTTGGGTTTTTTGTTTCAAAATTTTTATATTATCATTTTTATTAATAAAAAAACTTTTCTGGATGATATTTTTTCCGTTATCTAATTTTTCATTTACGTAATGGACTGTGCATCCAGTTTTTATCTCATTATTTTCAAGAACTCTCTTAAAAGTATTTAATCCCTTAAATTTAGGAAGTAAAGAGGGATGTATATTTATTATTTTTTTCCCATAAGATGTTATAAATTTTTTTGAAATTATTTTCATATACCCTGCTAAACAAATCAATGATATTTTATATTTTTTTATTTCATTTATAATCTTATTTTCGAAATTTCTTTTTTTTGTATTTACAATTAAATATGGAATAGAGTTTTTTTTTGCATACAAAATCCCTTTAGCATCTATTTTATTACAAATCACTAAACTGATGTTGATTGGAAAATTTTGAATTCTTGAATAACTGATTAAAGATCTTAAATTTGATCCATATCCAGAAATAAAGACACAAGTATTTTTTTTTACCATTTCAAAGAGTTAAGTAAATTTAATTTTTTTGAATTTTCGGATACATATCCTATTTCATATGGCATATAATCTTTAGCAAAATATTTCTTAATTTTTTTTATATTTTTTTTATTTACTATTAAACAAAAACCAACACCACAATTAAAAGTTTTTAACATTTCGAGATCTGATATACTTTTTGACTTTAACCATTTGAAAATTTTTTTTGTTTTAATTTTTGAAAGATCAATGTTTACTGACAAATCACTTGGGATAGATCTTACTATATTATCAATCAAACCACCTCCAGTTATGTGAGCAGCTGCATTCAATAAATCTTTATTAACCAGTTTAAGTATTTCATTCGTATATATTTTTGTAGGTTTTAATAAATCTTTCTTAATTTGATTTGTAATTTTATTTTTTTTTAAAATTGTTCTTACTAATGAATATCCGTTTGAGTGAATTCCACTTGAAGGAATAGCTAAAATTACATTATTTTTTTTTACTTTTTTCTTGTTTAAAATTCTTCTTTTAGAAACGATACCTACACTAAAACCTGCTAAATCAAATTTATCTTTTGTGTAAATGCCAGGCATCTCTGCGGTTTCACCACCAATTAATTTACAATCTGAAATTTTGCAACCTTTCAATATTCCTTTTAAAATTTTTTTTGTTTTATTTAAGTTTAATTTTCCGACTGCAATATAATCTAGAAAAAATAATGGTTTTGCACCTTGAACAATTAAATCATTTACACACATCGCAACTAAATCAATCCCAATCGTATCAAATTTTTTAAATTTATTTGCTAAATCAATTTTAGTACCCACCCCGTCAGTACAAGAAACAATAACAGGGTCTTTTATTTTTATTTTACTTATGTCGAAAGTTGATCCAAAAGCTCCTATATTATCAGCGTTAAATGATTTGTCCGTCTTTTTGACATTTTTTTTTGATATTTTTGCAATGTGATTTACAAATTTATTAGCAATAGAAATATTTACGCCACTTTTTTTATAACTATTTTGTATTTTTTTCATCAATAAAAATGATATTTAGCTAATTATGAAACAAATTATAATAACATTTTCTATAATAATTATTTTGTTTAAAACTGGAAATGTTTTATCAAATAATAACATTTTTAATGTTAATAATATTGAAATAGTTGAAAAGATTTCACAAAATAAAGAGAAATTAATAAACCAGGCGGTATTAAAAGGCTTTAATCAATTGATAAGCAGACTTTTATTGGACGAAGATTACAAAAAAATATCAAAAACTAATTTAATCGAAATAAAAAAACTGGTTTCTTACTATCAAATCGTAAGCCCAAAAGATGATATTAAAAATATAAAAAATAAAAATATAAATGTAAATATATTCTTTGACAAAGAAAGAGTTCATAACTTTTTTTACGCGAGAAATATACTTTACTCAGATATCATAAATACCGAAGTGATTTTATTTCCTTTGTTAAAAAAAGGTAATCAGTATTTTATCTATACTCAAAATTATTTTTATGATAACTGGAACGAAAAAAATTTTGATAAATTAATTCAATATACGTTACCTGCTGAAAATATTGAAAATATTCAAAAAATTAATTCAAACAAAGACAATATCTATAAACTAGATATTAATAATTTTTTTAAAGAATATGACATTAACAATGTTGTGTTCGCTAATATCGAATTAACAGAAAAAACAGGAGAAATATTTTTAAAAACTAGAATTGAGGGAAAGGGAATAAATAAAAAAATCTCAATTAAAAAAAAAGAAAATTCAAGCTCAAATCAATTTTATAACGAAATAATATTTGAAATTAATAAAATAATTAAAGATTTAATAAAATCACAAAATTTAATAGATGTAAGGACCCCTTCTTTTATAAATGCCAAAATAGATTTAGATAATGA